>JACDAG010000862.1 GCA_013695565.1 Bradyrhizobium sp. | reverse complement strand
GAGGATCACCTCATACGGCTGGCCTGCCAGATCCGGCCGGCGGCGGCGCTGACAATCACCCGCCTCACGCGCACTACCGACGCTGCCGCGGCCGAGCCCGAGCTCGATATGACGGGAATCGAACGGCAGGTCGCGGCTCTCTGCGTCCAGTTGCAGGATCAAGCCACGCTGGTGGGTGCGCGGCGCGCTTATGACGCGATCTTCCTCCTCAACGAATTTCTCGACATGGTCCACGCTGCGGTCGCGAATCACAATGGCTGGGTTGTGCGGATGACCGGAAGTGGAGTCATTGCCGTGTTTGGCCGGGATGACTCCGCGCAGATCGCCTGCCGCGCCGCCGCAGCCGCGAGCGCCGACATCGATGTCGCGCTCGACCGCATGAACGAAAAGTTCGCAGCCGAGCTTGGCCGGCCGATCGCCGTGGCGATGGGACTTGCGTTCGGCACAGCCTATCTCGGCCGGGTTGGTGCAGGACCCCAGAAGCTGCCGACAGCGATCGGGCCCGTGATTGATGCAGCATGTGGCCTCGCGGGGCATGCTGAAACTCGTGGTAGCCAGTTGTTATCCGATCCTGCTGCAATCCAGGCCGGTCGCCTTGATGCCACCGTCTTTCAACTGGTGTCGCTCACGGCCGAAAGTGGTGACACCCGGAATGTGTTCGCAACCGGCCATGCCCGGCTGGGAGTTTCGGACAAACCTCAATCATGATCATTCTCGGTTGAGTCCTATTAAGACCGGTGTTTGCAGGTCCCGTTGGGTGCGCGCCCTATTTGCCTGAAAGGTCAACAATTCAGGTGGCCCAGCGCGGGTGCTCCCGTTCGCGACACACATAGTGCATGTTCTGCAAAAAAGATGAGCCGCAGTAACCTGCGACCCCCTTTTCCGTCTACGGCAGCGGTCCTCCTCCGTTGTCTGCGATCATTTCTCCCGGCCTGTCTTGGCGAAGCTGTTCTTGAGCGGCCCGATCAGATAGGCGAATGCCGTACGCTCGCCGGTCGAAATGATAACGTCGGCCTGCATGCCCGGCTGGATCTTCTTGACGATATTTTCCGGTACGGCGTTGTAGTCAATGACCACCTTGACCGAGAAATAAGGCTGTTGTTGCTGCTGATTGCCGGTCTGATCGACCACCGCATCGGGCGCCAGGCTGACGACTTTGCCAAGGATGACCGAGACTTGCCGCGACGAGAAGTTGGCGAATCGTACTTCTGCGGTCTGACCGATTTCGACGCTTTCGATATCATTTGGTGAAACGCGCGCCGTGACCATCAGCCCCTCTCCGAGCGGAACGATTTCGGCCAGGGTTTCGCCGGGCTTAACGACTGCGCCGACCCCGTGCACTTTCAGTCCAAGCACGGTGCCGCTGCGCGGCGCCCGAACATCGACCCGGGACAGGACATCCTCGGCCATCACGATCTTTTCCCGTGCGTCCGAAATCTTGCGGCGGATATCGTTCAGTGCGTTCGAGGCTTCATCATCGAATTTGAAGCGGGTTTGCTTGATCTGAAGTTTCGCTTCTTCGATAGCTTTGCCAAACCGCAAGATATCACTTTCGGCAAGGCCAAATTCGCCCTCGACGCGGTTCGCATCGCGTTCGAGCGCGAGATATTTATTGCGAGCGTAATAGCCCTTTGCGACCAGCGGAAACACCGTCGTCATTTCGGTGTTGAAGCTTGCCATCTGGGCCGCGAGCGAATTCCTCTGGCGCGTGCGCCCCGTGATGTCCTGCTGTTTCTGTTCGATCTGGGCAGCGAGAATGCCGATCTGGCCATCGAGCGACTGCTTCCGCTCGCGAAATTGCCTTTCCTGATCCTTGATCGCCATATCGGTCTCAGCGACCCCGCGCCGTGCCAGCAGGTCGGCCGGAAACGTGATCTGATCGGCCCGCGTTTGCTCGGCAATGAGACGGGCTTCCTGCGCCAGACCGGCGTCGATCTGCTTGCGCAGGAGGTCGAGATTGGCCTGGGCGTTGGTTGGCTGTAGCCGGAAGAGCACGTCGCCTTCCTTTACCTGCTGCGCGTCGCGAGCGAGGATTTCGCGGACGATGCCGCCTTCAAGATGCTGGACCGGCTTGTTGTTGCTCTCGACGGCGACCTGGCCTTGCGCAATGGCGGCCCGATCGAGAGGGGCGAAACCAGCCCAGACGCCGAAACCGCCAAACACCAGCGCGATGGCGATAAAGCCGACGCGACCGTATGCGCGGTGATCCCCGATCTGGGTTGACGTGGGAAACTGGGCCGACGCGTCCAGTGCAAGAGCGGTCATCGTTGTCCTCCGAGAGCATGAGCGTGATGTGGCACTACCCTGCATGATAAAGCGCAGTCGCACTGTGAGTGACATCACACACGCTGGTTCGTCCCGGAGGGCCGCCTGAAGGCGGCCGTTGCTGGAAGAAAACCATTTGTGACTTCCATCACAGTCCTCCCCCGTCCTTGATGGCACAACGTCATCCAACCAATGGAGGACCGACATGCCTACGCAGATCACGAAACGCTCCCCGCTCACCCAGGCGCTGAAATCCTGCTACCCCGCACTGGGAACGACATTCGTACTGAGCATGTTCATCAATGCGGCGATGCTGGCGTCGCCCCTCTATTCGATGCAGGTTTATGATCGGGTCCTGACCAGCCGCAACGTCAGCACACTGATCATGCTGACGATGATCGTTGGTATCTTTCTTGTGCTCTATGGCGTTCTCGAATTCACCCGATCAGGTGTCCTGGCCCGCGCCGGTGCGCAGTTCGAAGGCTTTTTGCGACGGCCCTTGTTCGAAACCATGATGAAAGCCGAATTGTCGCCGCAGCACCGGCTCGGCCAGCAAGTGATCCGCGACGCCGAGACGATCCGCGAATGCATCACCGGCGGCGTCGCCGCCATCATCTGCGACTTGCCCTGGACCCCCGTCTTTGTCATGCTCTGCTTTCTGCAGCACTTCGTGCTCGGTATGGTTGCGCTGGTCGGCGCTTTGGTGCTGTTCGCTCTTGCCGTATTCACCGAGTTCTACACGCGTGCTGGCGTCAACGAAGCGGGCCGGCTGGCGAACGAGGCCAACCGCTTTGCAGCATCGGCCCTGCGCAACGGCGAGGTCG
>JACDAG010000847.1 GCA_013695565.1 Bradyrhizobium sp. | reverse complement strand
GCGTCGCGTCTGGTCGATGCGGTCGCGCCGGTGCTGCATGACGAAGCGCGGATGTTCGCGCGGGGGTGATGCTCGTGTCCCGGACGCCCGCGGCGGCGATCACACCTTGCGTACGCGCCGAAGCTCTCGTCGTCCGGCGACGCTGCGCGGTACCTTGGACGAGGCCACCCGCTGCGCGGCGCTCGCTCCCCGTTTGCGCGCCCTGAAGGTGACGGATACCCTCAATATCCTCATCGAGCTTGCCTAGAATAGCGATCATCCGGTCGAGCGTGAAACGACCGAGTTGGATTTCGAATGCGGGAAAATTCCGAATAGGAGACGCCCGTCAGCCTTTCCGCGTCTCGCGTCGAGAGCTTGCGCTCGTCGATAATGCGGATGATTTTCGCCGCTGTGACGGCACGGGCCTGCTCAAGACCGGCGTTGGGTCTTCCAAAATCGCAATACACATTGCCGCTGCCGCGCACTGGTTCCAGGTCATCTTTTTTCATTTGAGGGCTTCCTTCAGGCGCTTGAGCCTTTCGTGAATAAGGTCAACCTCCATCCGCGGAGTCTTGATCCCGACTTCGACTTCTTTTGGAAGGCGTGGATCACCCAGATGTCCGCGTCGATCTTGACTGCATAGATCGTTCGAAACGCATCGCCGCGATATCGCAGAGCGATTTCAAAGACACCGCCATTCACGCCTTGGAACGGCTTTGCTTTCTCCGATTTCGCGCCTTCGGCGGCAACCGTGAGCGCGTCCAGCATGTCGCTCTGAACGTCCTTCGGGAACTCCCGACGCATCTCCTGGATCAAGGCTGCGCGCAGATACGGCCGCGCGATTAACCACCGCAGCGGTTCCATGCAGCGGCACACCCTCTAATAGTGTTACCAAACCGTTAAACGTATGGAAGACACATCATGCAAGAGCATCGCAAATTGCCCAGAGACCGCGTCTATTTCGGCGGAACAGTCGCGTTCAACGCCCGCACTTCGACGCTTGCCTGCGTCGTGCGCAATTTCAGCCGGTTCGGGGCGAAGATCGAATTTGAAAATCCGGCGCTGGTGCCCGACGAGGTGGATTTCGAGATCGAGCGCAAGGCGATTTCCTGTTCGGCGCGCCTGATCTGGCGCGATCGCTTCGCGGCAGGCCTGGTGTTTTCAGGTGTCGGCGAATCGCGAGGCGTCATTCCACTGGACTGGGCGCGCAAGCTGCGCGCCAGCGAACGGGCGAACCAGCAACTCAAGTCGCGCCTCGATCAGCTTCGCTCTGAATAATTGATGCGATCACCACAGCCGCCGTGCAGGAAGAGATCGCATGAGTATTGTTGAGAACACGCCTTCATCCGCACCGCCCCGCGCATGCTGAAGCCCCGGCCGCGTCGCCTTCGCGCGGTGCTGGCGTTGTTTTTGGTGCAGTACACGATGGTCGCGATCTTCGTCAGCCTGACGGTCGCGGGCACCCTTCGCTATCTGGTGACGCCGCAGATCGTCGCCAAGTTCGAACTGATCTCCGCTACGCTGAAACGCTAGATTCTGGATTTGACGCGTTTTCTCAACGCGAACCGGTATCCACTTCGCCGGAAAACGCGCTGGCCCGATTTGGCCTCGCGATCAGATATCGGCAATCCGGCAGACTTCCTCGTGAAACACGAGGTAGCGCTGCGGCGCGATCAGATGCGGCGTGTTTTCGTGCCACCATGCGGCGGCCTCGGGGCTCGCCTCGGCAAGGATGCCGACGGCGGGGTACCGCGGCCACCACATAGCCGGGGACACGCTCGGCGCGCCCGCTCAGAATGGCGGCCCATTGCGCCGGCCATGAATGCGGAATCGACGAGACGCCGAAAGCCAATAGCTTCCGGTGCGCCGCATAGCGCATGACCGGCAGATCGAGCCCGACCCATTTCTGGCGCACCCACAACGGCGCCTCGCCGGGCGGAACGGCGACGATACGGACAGCCCAGTCGGGATTGCTCATGTGGTCTCTCGCGGCATCTGCATCGGGTTCGTGCATGCCGGAGGGAAATACGTTCATGGCAGAGGGCGGAAAAATTCCAGTTTTGCGGCCGTAGGATGGGTGGAGCCACCGGCTCGCGCGAATGCGCGCCCGATGATAAACTCCGCGATACCCATCACCTTCGTTGATGTGCGGCTTCGTTGGATGGCGGATATCGCTTCGCTCCACCCACCCTACGAAGCTACAGCAACATCGACTTCACCGAATCCGCGCCCTCGCGGAGCAACGGCAGAAATCGTTCGATCATCTCCTCCGTCGAGACACGATCGACGTGCGCGCCCATATTGATGGCCGCAGCGATGGTGCCGTCGTAGCGGCGGACCGGCACGGAGATTGATCGAAACCCCGGCTCGGCTTCGCGATCGACCAGCGAATAGCCCTGGCCGCGGTCGCGCATGATCGCCTGCAACAGCGACGTCCTGTCGGTGACGGTGAATGGCGTCAGCGCTGCGAGATTCATCGCCTCGAGCGTCGAAGCCAGATCGTCGTCGGGCAATCGCGACAGCAGGACCCGGCCGACCGAGGTGCAAAACGCCGGCAGGCGGTAACCGATATCGAGGCCCGCCGAAAACACCCGCGCCGGACTGCCGCGCGCGATGAACACGACCTCCTCGCCATCCAGCACCGCGAGCGAACTGATCTCCTGCGCCGAAGTCGCGATCCGGTCCAGCACCGGTTGCAGCACCGTGACCACCTGGCTCGAACGCAGATAGGACGCCGAAAGCGTCAGCACGTGCGACGTCAGCGTGAACAGCTTGCCGTCGGTCGCAACGAAGCCACCGCGCTCCAGCGTGAAGAGAATGCGGCGCGCGGTGGCGCGGGGAAGATCGGCGGCGCGCGCGAGGTCGCTCAGGGTCCTCGGTCCGCTGGTGATGCCGAACTTCTGGAGCAGGCGCAGGCCGCGATCGAGGCTCTCGACAAAGTCGGTGGCCCGTTCTTCGCTGTCGCTGCGTTTGAGCTTGGCCATCTCACGTTCCAGTTCGCGGCGCCGGGTCAAAGATTGTGCTTGCCGTCCCGCTAAGCCATGTCATAATTCGCCCATTAGTTCAATAGGCGAACATTTTATCCCGCCAAAGGACGCTACCCGCCATGATGAGCCAGGAAGCCAACGACCTGATCACCCGCACCGCGGCAAAGGACCCTTGCGGGAAACTGATGCGGATGTACTGGCAGCCGACGGCACTGGTCGACGAGTTGCAGGGATCGCGGCCGGTCAAAGCCGTAAAGCTGCTCGGCGAAAATCTCGTGCTGTTTCGCGACGAGAACGACCGCTACGGCCTGATCGACCGCCATTGCGCGCATCGCGGCGCCGACCTCGCTTTTGGCCGCCTGGAAAATGGCGGACTGCGCTGCGCGTTTCATGGCTGGCTGTTCGACACGTCGGGACAATGCATCGAGACGCCCGCGGAGCCCAAGGATTCGAACCTGTGCAAGGGCATCAGGCAGCGTTCCTATCCCGTGATCGAGAAAAGCGGCATCCTCTGGGCTTATCTGGGCGAAGGCGAGCCGCCGGCGTTTCCGGAGATCGACTGCTTCATCGCGCCCGAAAGCCATACGTTCGCGTTCAAGGGCCACATCCATTGCAACTGGCTGCAGGCGCTCGAAGTCGGCATCGATCCGGCGCACGCCTCGTTCCTGCATCGTTTCTTCGAGGACGAGGATACGTCGGCCAGCTACGGCAAGCAGTTCCGCGGCGCGTCGGCAGGCTCGGACATGCCGATGACGAAAATCCTGCGCGAATACGACAACCCGATCATCAATGTCGAGCACACCGAATATGGCATGCGCCTGATCGCGCTGCGTGAGATCGACGAGGAGCGCACCCATGTGCGCGTCACCAACCAGCTTTTCCCGCACGGCTTCGTCATCCCGATGAGCCAGGAGATGACGATCTCGCAGTGGCATGTGCCTGTCGATGACGAGAACTGCTACTGGTACGCGATCTTCACCAGCTATACGTCGCCGGTCGACAAGAAGAAGATGCGCGACCAGCGCCTCGAACTCTATGAACTGCCCGATTACAAATCGCGCAAGAACAAGTCGAATGATTACGGCTTCGATCCACACGAACAGGCAACCGAGACCTATACCGGCATGGGCGCCGACATCAACGTGCACGACCAGTGGGCGGTGGAATCGATGGGCGCGATCCAGGACCGCACCAACGAGCATCTCGGCACGTCGGACAAGGCGATCGTGCAATATCGCCGCCTGCTGCGGCAGGAGATCGAAAAGGTCGGCGGCGGCGAGAAGCCGTTCATGTTCCTCGACGCGTCCCGCGCCCGCAGCATCCAGGGCCCCGCCACCATGGACGGCATCGGGCCGACCCGGGGCTGGGAAATCTACTGGATGGAAGTCGACGTCAAACGCCGCCGCGGCGCGCCGTGGGCTGCACCGGTGCCCGGCGAGATCTCCGAGAAGATCCGTCATCTGACGGCGGCTGAGTGATGGCGCTTATGGTGCACACCGCCGTCATTGCGAGGAGCGTAGCGACGAAGCAATCCATTCTTTCGTTGCGCGGCGCGATGGATTGCTTCGCTTCGCTCGCAATGACGAAAATAGGGCTAATGGGAGCGACGCGTTGAGTTTTGTGGAGCGTCACGGCCTGTGGTCGGCGGAGCAGAAAGAGGCGGTCGCCCGCCTGCGCCGTATCGTCGAGGAACAAAAACTCGAAGTGATCCGGCTGTCTTTTCCGGACCAGCACGGCATCCTGCGCGGCAAGACGCTGGTGGCGAGCGAAGCGCTGGCCTCGCTGGAGAACGGCTGCTCCATCACCACCACCATGCTCGCCAAGGATACTTCGCACCGCACGGTGTTTCCGGTGTTCACGTCCGGCGGCGGATTCGGCATGAAGGAGATGGAAGGCGCGGCCGACGTCTTGATGGTGGCGGATCCCACCACGTTCCGCGTGCTGCCATGGGCGCCGACGACAGGCTGGCTGTTGTGCGACATCTATTTCAGCGATGGCCGCCCGGTGCCGTTCGCCACAAGGCATCTTTATCGCGGGGTGATCGATCAACTCGGCGCGCGCGGCTACGACTTCGTTGCCGGGCTCGAAGTCGAGTTTCACATCTTCAAGCTCGAAGACGCGCATATGACGCCGGAGGATGCCGGACAACCGGGATCGCCGCCATCGGTCAGCCTGCTGTCGCACGGCTATCAATACCTGACCGAGCAACGCTACGACCAGATGGAGCCGGTGCTGGAAATCATCCGGCGCGACGTGCTGGCGCTCGGCCTGCCGCTACGATCGGTCGAGGTCGAATTCGGCCCGAGTCAGTGCGAGTTCACTTTCGCGCCGACCAGGGGACTAACACCTGCCGACAACATGGTGCTGTTTCGCTCTGCGGTGAAGCAGATTGCGCGTCGGCACGGCTATCACGCGACTTTCATGTGCCGGCCGAAACTGCCCAACGTGTTCGCGTCGGGCTGGCACCTGCATCAATCGATCGTATCGCGCGCCAACGGCGAGAACGCGTTCATGACCAAGGATGGTAGCGAGGTGTTCAGTCCCTTCG
>JACDAG010000836.1 GCA_013695565.1 Bradyrhizobium sp. | reverse complement strand
CCTTAAGACTCGTCATTGCGAGGAGCGAAGCGACGAAGCAATCCACACTTCCCTTGTGGCTAATGGATTGCTTCGCTGCGCTCGCAATGACGGTTTCCACTTCATTTCGCAAGGCTATTTCTTGGCGTAGGAAACGCCCATGCCGGCACGGACGTCGGCCTGGATACCATACGGCGCGATCGGATAGCGCAGGCCGTTTTTGGCGAGCTGCTTCATGCCTGTTATGGCCTTGGCAAGATGCGCGGGCTGCAGCGCCATCAGCATCTCTTCATCCGGCACGCCGCCATAGCGGCGCTCCGCAAAGCACGGCAGCGACAGTGAGGGCTCGCCGGTCTTGAGCGCCCTTCCCCACGAATCCGCGCACGCGGTCTCGCCGACCACGCCCCATTCGAACTTCTTGTAGCCGGTATATTGCAGCCCGTTGATCAGGATGATCATTTGGCCCGGCGTCGCATAGACCAGGCAGATATCCGGCGGATTGAGCCGGCCGCTGGTGATCGGGCTCACCGCCATCGCCTGATACTGGCCATACGGCACCACATCGAGCGCTTCCTGACGCAGCCGCGCGTCTTCCTCGGTGCCATGCCAGACGCCGACATAGTTTTTGCCATCGAGAAATTTTTCGTCTGTTGGCGCCAGCCCAATCACGGCGCGGCATTGCGCGCCGACGAGGTCCTCCCCGGTGATACCGACGGTCCAGCCCAGCCGGGACGCCATGCTGACGATCTGATCTGTGGTGTGAACCGCGGACGGCCGCCGGATTTTTGGAATCGCCGCCATCTCCTCGACGGTCGCAAACATCTTGATGCCGATCACGGTGGTCCTGAGCCGCAACAGGCTGATCAGGTCGGCAGCCATGCCGTTCAAATCGAACGCTTCCGGCGGCGTTTGCTGTTGCATGGCGTAAACTCCCTGATCGGCGAACCCGTTGCGCCCATTGGCGTCAATCGTTGCCGGCAATTCTAGCCCGGCCCTTCGCCGGTTGCGACCTCTACTTCGGCGCCGGTCCCGGCAGCAGATCGTCGATCTTGCCGGTGGCCCGGTACGCAATCAGCCCGATCCATTCGCGCACGGCCACTTCGGTCCGCCCCAGGCCATCAAGGATGACGTTCGAAAAACCCATGAGATCGTCGCGGCCACCGACCCGCCAGTCGACGGGATAGGCTTCGACCGCAAATCCCGCCTTTCGGAACAGCCCGATCGAGCGCGGCATGTGAAAGGCCGACGTCACCAGCAACCAGCGTTCGCCGTCCTTCGGCGCCACCAGCGCTTTCGAGAACTGCGCATTTTCCAGCGTGTTGCGCGAATCCCGTTCCATGATCAGCCGTGACTTCGAAATGCCGAGGCTTTCGAAAATGGCGCCGGCGTAATCCGCTTCGCGCGCATCGTTCGCGATCAGATTGGCGCTGCCGCCGGAGAACACGACGCGCGCATTCGGATAGCGATGCGCCAACGCGGCTGCCGTGATGATGCGGTCGGGTGCGCCGCGCACCACCGGCGTGCCATGCGCGGCCGACAGTTCAGCCTCAATGGATGCGCCGAGAATGATGATGCCGTCCGGTGCCGGGCCGCGGCCGCCATCCCAGGCCGGAAAGCGCGATTCCAGCGGATAGAGCAGATAGTTTCCAAGCGGGGACAATCCGCAGATCACCAGCAGCAGCACCGAGCCCATCACCAGCTTGCGGCCGAGCGAGGCAAAGCGCGTCACCAGCAGGATGGCGCTGACGACGCCGACGCCGATCAGGAAATTCGTCGGCAACAGCAGGAAGCCGAGCGTCTTGGATAGAACAAAGAACAAGGGAAGCCTCTTCAGACGGGGGCGCAGTACCAATCCAACATTCGGTCGTCATACGCGGGCTTGACCCGCGTATCCACCTATCTTCACAAAAGCCTTGTCCGAAAAATGATGGACTCAGGTCGCGGGCGAGCGGAAGCGACGCCGTCCTGTGGACGGCTATGCCCGTCAATGACAGAGTGATGAACAAGAGCCAGAAACAAGAAAGCGCGACCGATGACCCATCATCACCTGCATTCCAGCCCCAAAACCTGCCACTGGGGCTTTTTCGAAGCGAAATTGAAGCCGGTCATGACCATTGCCAGCGGCGATGAGGTCACGGTCGATACCATCACCGGCGGCCCCGACGTGGTGCCGGACCGCAGCAAATTTCACGTGCCGCCGGAGCTCGCCGATGTCCACGCTCAAAACGAGCGGATGGTGCCCGGCCATATCCTGACCGGCCCGATCGCGGTCGAAGGCGCCCTACCCGGTGATGTGCTGGAGGTCGACATTCTCGACGTCCAGCTCCGGCAGGACTGGGGCTACAATCTGATCAAGCCACTGTCCGGCACCCTGCCCGACGATTTCCCCGACACGCGGTTGCTCAACATTCCGCTCGACCGCGAACGGATGGTGGGCCGGATGCCGTGGGGGCTGGACCTGCCGCTCAAACCGTTCTTCGGCGTGATGGGCGTGGCGCCGCCGCCGGCCTGGGGCCGCATCACCTCGCTGATCCCGCGCGCGATGGGCGGCAATCTGGACAACAAGGAGTTAGGGGCCGGCGCCAAACTCTATCTGCCGGTGTTCGTGCCGGGCGCGCTGTTCTCCTGTGGCGACGGCCACGGCGTGCAGGGCGACGGCGAAGTCTGCGTCACCGCGATCGAGACCGCGCTGCAGGGCCGCTTCAGGCTGACGCTGCGCAAGGACCTGCGCTTCGACTATCCCCGCGCCGAGACGCCGACGCATTACATGACCATGGCGATGGATCCCGACCTCGACCAATGCGTGGTCAAGGCGCTGCGCGACATGATCGTGCTGCTCGGTGAGAAACGCAATCTGTCACGCGAGGACGCCTACACGCTCTGCAGCCTGGCCGCCGATTTGCGGGTGACGCAGACGGT
>JACDAG010000774.1 GCA_013695565.1 Bradyrhizobium sp. | reverse complement strand
CGACAACGAAACGCCGCAGGCGCCCGCATCAATTGGATGTTCACAACCGACAAAGCTCGCGCCAAAATGGGCCGCGCCTATCCCGTCACATCCAAAGAGTCATAATCACTGTGGCGAGGTACTAGCTGATAGACGAGGTCGGAAAATCGATGGTCGCTCGTAACGGTTTCGAACCGTCCTGTTTGCCATTTTCCTTGATCATCCGGTGCACAACATCATGCACACGCGGCACTCCCGTTGAGAGCCGCGGCCGCGCAAATCCGGTGTGCCGGAGCACCCACCGCAACAATGACGATTTTTACGCCTTAACGCTTGGGCGGGGCCGAAAAGACCAGCGACATGTCCTCAAACTCCTCGATCGGGAGTTTATTCGCGACGGTCGAGGCCTGGCGTTGTTGCGAAGACGCCAATCCAGTGGTCCCGCCAGTGGTGCCTGCAGAACGATAGCCGAGCAGCGAGTGCGACGGCAGCATGGTGATGGCAGCGGCAAGCAGAGCGACTGCGACGAAACCAGAGATCATCAAACGGTTCATGGGAACCCTCCATCGGAGAAGCCCACCCCGCGTGTCTCTTAGCGTGAAGCTCAGCGCGTGGATGTGAACTGAATCACAGACCGCGCTCACGCTTTCTCCGCCTGGTCGCGCGCTCAAGGAACTGTACCAAGGCGGCACGGTCCTGCTCGGAACCAATGCGTTGCTCCGGCATCTTGGTGCCCGGCGTGTAAGCCGCAGGCCCGATCTCGAACAATCTGGAAACTGTCTCCGGCGTCCAGACGATATCGAGCCGCTTGAGCGCGTCGGAAAAATCATATCCCGGCAAGGTCGCGATGCGACGGCCGAACAGGCCGGCCAGCGTCGGCCCTGCCCGGTTGGTCTGATTGGCCCCAAGCGTATGGCAGGCAACACAGGCTCGAAAAATATCCGCACCGCGGTCGCCGGCGTAAGCGGCCAGCGGATCTGCCGTGTTCTCAAACAGCAAGGGATCGACGGGATCTCCGGTCACCGCGTTCCAGCGGCGGATGATGTTGTCCGCACCGCCGGTGAGCAGCGTGCGGCTATCCGGCAGAAACGCGACCGACCAGACCGGCAGCCCGGGCCCAACGAGGGTGCGCGCAAGATTGCGCGTCTTGCGATCGATCACGGCGACCGCGCCACCGATGCCTGCAGCTGCAACCCATGCGCCGTCGGGCGAGATCGCCATCGAGATCACCGGTCTCGGACCGGCCTCGACCTCGCCCGAGCGCGCGCCGTCGCTACCCAGGAAATAGAGCCTGCCGTCGGCGCCTCCGGCCGCGATTTCGCCATCGCGGCCGATCGCAACAGCGTTGAGCGGGCTCGGCATCGCAATGACTGATGGCGGCGACATGCCCGCGACCGGCCAGAGGCGAACGCTCTGATCGTAGCTGACGCTGACCAGCGTGCGGCCGTCGGGAGCGAAGGCCACGGCGTTGACGTTCTGGGTGTGCCCTTCCAGCACGCGCGGTGCACCGCCCGCCAGCGGCCACACCCGCAATGTCTGATCCCACGATGCGGAAGCCAATGTCGTGCCGTCAGGTGATACCGCAAGGGCTGCGATCGGCGCGGTATGGCCTTCCAGCACCGTATCGGGCCGGGTGTTACCGGGAGTCCAGATCGCAATGCGTCCGTCTGCACCCGCGGTCGCCGCGCGTCCATCCGCGAGCAAAGCGACCGCGTTGACGGCGTCGGCATGGAAGCGAAGCACCTGCTGGGCCGCGTTTGTTGTCAGCGACCAACGGATCGCGGTTGAATCGAAGCTGCCCGAGATCGCCGTCGCGCCGTCGGACGAAATCGCCAACGTCCGTACCGGTCCGCCATGGCCGCGCAACTGCGCGTATGCGGCGCTGGTTCCAAGCACCGGCAGGACCAGCAGCGTGGCCCAGATCAGCAACACGAAACAGCGGATTGTGTGAGCACGGAGCATTCGCGGCGATCGTTTCGTCCGTTCGTGTCGCCGTCAAGGCAGGTTATCGGGAGAAGCGTCAGCGCATGCCCGGTTTGTCGCGGTCGAGGGCCTTGCCCTGGAGCTCGTCGAGATAATCCTGAAAACGCCGCTCGGCGTTGACACCGAGATCGCGCAGGAAAGCCCAGGAGTAGATGCCGGTATTGTGCATGTCGTCGAAGCCGAGCCGCACGGCGTAATTGCCGACAGGGTCGACCGAGAGGATGGTCACATTGCGCTTGCCGCCGACCGTCTTGCGTTGCGCCTCGGAATGCCCCTGCACCTCCGCGGAAGGACTGGTCACCCGCAGCAGTTCGGCCGGCAGATTGAACGCCGCACCGTCGTCAAACGTGACGTGAAGGGCGCGGCGGTCCTTCACCAGCCGAATTTCAACCGGCCATGGCGCAACCGGCCTGACTTCCCTGGGCGCGCCTGACATCCGAGTCGGGATCAGTTCGGCCCGATCAGATTATTGCCGGGATCGCCGACCCGCGCCCCGCTGGTCGTATAGGCAACCGAGCTCGCCTGCTGAATGGTGTCGAGCACGGATGACACACAGAATGCGGCGATTGCCGCAAACGCCAAGGCTGCTAGAAAGCTCTTCATCGTATTTCCCTCGAACTGCTTTGCACCGTCATTCGGCCGGCACGGCGCGGGTATCGCTTCCCGACGGCGCGCGGCCTTTGGCCTGCTCCTCCGCGACCCACAGCGAGTGGTGTTCCTTGGCCCAGTTGAGATCGACCTCGCCGGTGCCCATCGCGTCGAACGCGCCTTCCATCCCGACCGAGCCGATATAGATGTGGGCCAGCATCGCGGCGATGAAGAGCATCGCGATCACGGCATGAATCACGGTCCAGAACTGCAACGCCGTGACATTGGCCGGGAGATACGGGAACAGCAGGAACCAGCCGGACACCGACATCAGCGCACCGCCGATGATCACGATCCAGAAGATGCCTTTCTGGCCTGCGTTGAAACGCCGGGCCGGCGGATGCTTGCCATTGGACAGGATGCCACCACCCTGCTTGATCCACTGCCAATCGATCTTGCCCGGGATGTTATCCTTGATCCAGATCAGGAACATGATCACGAGACCGAGCATGAACGGAAACGCCAGATAGTCGTGCGCGATTTTGGCGTAACCCGACATCGTCGCAAACGCCCCGGCGCCGAACAGCGGCAAGATGAGGACGCGCCCGAAGCTGATGTTGAGGCCAGACAGCGCCAGCACGATGAAGCAGCTCGCCGTCAGCCAATGCGTAAAGCGTTCGAAGCTCGCAAAACGCAGAATCTTGGTGCCGGAAAAGCCGTGATCGACACGAATCCGGCCGCGCATCATCAGGAAGACGGCCAAGAGCACCAGCATTCCGAGGATGGCGACGCCGCCGATGATCGGCAGCTTGCTGCGCTGAAAATCGCGCCAGTCGCGCCCCGCAGGCTGGATCAGGCTGGAAGCCATGCTGTCCGGGATCGATATCCGCCCGGTGATCTTGTCGCCCTCCTTCAGCGCGTTCAGGAGCTTGTCTTCCTGGACGGCTTCGGCGGTCGGCTTGAATGAAAGCTGCGCGGCGGCGGGATGCGCGAACGCAAACAGCAACGCGATGGCAGCGCATAGCGCCCGGAGATTTGAAAGAGAGCTTGGCATAGGCCCGTGACCTTCCCGTTTCTCGTGACATGAGCACCGCCGCGCAAGGCGCGCGACGGCGAAGGCATCAGCCGGTCGGCGAATCCGCGTAAGCCGTTTTCCAGCCCCACATGCCCGAACCGTATCCGCGCTTCATCACGCGCTCCTTGTAGATTTCGGCGATGATGGCGCCGTCGCCGGCGAGCAGCGACTTGGTCGAGCACATCTCGGCGCAAATCGGCAGCTTGCCTTCGGCCAGACGATTGGCGCCGTATTTGGCGTATTCGGCCGGCGTCGAATCCGCTTCCGGCCCGCCCGCGCAATAGGTGCACTTGTCCATCTTGCCGCGCGAACCGAAATTGCCGACCTTCGGATATTGCGGCGCGCCGAACGGGCATGCGTAGAAGCAGTAGCCGCAGCCGATGCAGAGGTCCTTGGAGTGCAGCACCACGCCGTCGGCGGTGGTGTAGAAGCACGACACCGGGCAGACCGCGGCGCACGGCGCATCCGTGCAGTGCATGCAGGCCATCGACACCGAGCGTTCGCCGGGCTTGCCGTCATTGATGGTGACGACGCGGCGGCGATTGATGCCCCACGGCACTTCATGTTCGTTCTTGCAGGCCGTCACGCAGGCGTTGCATTCGATGCAACGGTCGGCATCACAAAGGAATTTGACGCGAGCCATGATCTATTCTCCCCTCACGCCGATTGGATCTGGCACAGGGTCACCTTGCCCTCGTGCATGCCGGTGACCGGATCGTAGCCGTAGCTTGTGATCGTGTTCACGCTTTCGCCGAACACGATCGGATCGCTGCCCTTCGGATATTTGCCGCGCTGGTCGACACCCTGGAACCAGCCCGAGAAGTGGAACGGCATGAACGCGACGCCCTTGCCGACGCGGTCGGTAACCAGCGCCTTGACCCGCGCCTTCGATGAGTTCTCCGGGCCGTAGACCCAGACCCACGCGCCGTCCTTGATGCCGCGCTCGCTCGCATCCGCGGTGTTGACCTCGACGAACATGTCCTGC
>JACDAG010000724.1 GCA_013695565.1 Bradyrhizobium sp. | reverse complement strand
GATGGACCTTGATGACGCCATCGAGGTCCATGTTGAAAATGCCTTCCTCCTGGTGCACCCGTTCCAGACGGCCGAGATCCTCTCTAGGCGGAGATAACAGGGAAGCTGGCGCCCACATCACGAAATTATAACTTTGATCCGCGACGATATCGTCGCCATCGCCTCCATGACTTCGTCGCAGCCTCTGCCTCCTATCAGTCGCGTGATTGCGATCTGCTGACGCCAATGTCGCTGGACCGGCAACTCAGGGAGATGAATCCGCTCCGTGCGGGCGAACGGCGCTGAAACGCCTTCGCCCACGCTTCGCCAGATCCGATCTTTTGCTCATTGCGGACATTGGACCGTCATTGGCTGTGGCGCCACGCAATCATGTACACGGAAGACCTCCGCGCTTCTTCAGCGGTTGTCCTCGACAGGCCGATGTCGGCGAGCAGCCGGTCATCAAGTTCGAGAAGTTGCCGGTATTGGCGATTTCGGTCCCACCTCAGTAGAATTTCCGTCAGCCACGCCAGCGGAACTTTCCAGGACCATCCAAGATCCGGAAAAGAGGGAGAAGCTGCGCTGAGAGTGTTGGTTGGGTTGTCGGTAGTGCTGCCGCAAGACATGGTTTCTCCTCCATAAGGGAGCGAAACAACGCTTGGCTGCGGGAGCTCATCGGGCGGTTGTCAACGACCCGAGCAATTTTTCTATCACACCCACCCCTGACGTTCAAGCGACAGCAAGCATCTACTCATCAAGCCGCGCTGCGGATTGCCGCTCTTAACCATCTCGCGGCGATACGCGGAGCGTGCGGGAAGACGAATCTACTCCGCTGCTGGCGGACATCAGGTATCCGAGAGCACGAGAACTCCGCCATGCGCGGGAGAAATCACGTAGAGCTGGTCCGGCGCCACCAGCGCCGTGGTATGCGCGCCCGCACCGGTCATGGTTCGCGTGGCATGGCCGGTTCGAGGATCGATGGAGTCGACAAGCCCGGGCTCCCCGATGGCGACGTGAACCAGACCGGTCGCCGGGTTGAAGAACGTGACATCGGGTGGGCCGCCGATCGGCCAGGCGTTGGTGACTTCGCCCGTGATGCTGCTGATCTCGACCAGAGTTGAGTCATCGCAAGCAACATAAAGCCGTTGTCGGGCATGATCGATGTCGAGACCGTGGGCGCCAGATGACGGAATTTTCCAATGCGTCACTGCGCCGAGGTCGGGCAGGCGGGCCACCAGCACCATCGAGGGCTCGCGGATGCAGAGGAACAGCCGTTCCGCGGCGGCATCGGTGACGCACCAGCGTGGTCGCCCCGGTAGCTCGATCGATAGATGCTTGTGATCGCTCAATCCGAAAAGCTGCAGGGACGGTGTTTCTCCATCGTTGCCGATGCAGGCGGCGATGGCGAGGCCGGATCGCGCAACGATGACAGCGCCGTTCGGTCGCCCGCCGGTCTTGCACACGGCTCGGGTGTCCAGAGTGACGGCATCGAGCAAGGCGACGCTGGCGCTGCCGCGGTTGGTCGCCAGGATCTGCCCGTCGTCAGCGACGGCCCCGGCCACGCCCGGAAATCCCGGCAGCGTCGCAATGTGTCTATGGGTGTCGTGGTCGATCACCTCGATGCAACTGCGCGCGGTGTGTGCAATGAAGACACGCCGGGTCTTCGCATCGAACGCGGCGTGATCAAACTCGCTGCCCGCGGCCTGGGGTATGGCAATCGTTCCGATTGTTTTCAGCATGACGGCCTCGCCGCGGCGGGTGCGCCATATGGTGCGCTTGGAACAATCGAGGAATAGGGGAAAAGAAAATCAGCCTTGGATTCGTCCACGCGCAATCTCCTCGAAAGTCAGCGTTGAGCAGAGCTTGGACGGGAAGGCCGTCCGGTGGCGAGTTTGCATTTCCCCGCAAGATCAAACTGGAAAGCGTTGCTGCAAGCCCTCCGCATCACGGACCGCGAGCGATCAATGCTGTCGCGATCAGCGATAGGCCCGCGAGCAGGAGAAGCACCAGCACCACCTTGCGGAATGTCTCGTCGTCGATCGTTCCATAGAGCTTGAAACCGCTCCACAGGCCGGCGAGCATGAACGGCAAGCCCAGCCCATACAGTTTGAGGGTTTCCGGCGTGAAGGCGCCGGTAATGCCCATCGATATGGAGATGACCACAAAGGCCGCGAACAGCACGGGTTGGAACACCGCCCGTTGCACATCCCTTGTCCAGCCGCGCCATTGACAGGAGATGGTCGACACCACGCCACCAAGCCCGGTCAATCCGCCGACGAGGCCGTTGACGATGCCAATGCCGATGTCGGGACCGGCTGCTATTTCCATCGGCTTGAACGCCGGTCGCGCCAGGCCGTAAACCGTGTAGAGCACGAGCAAGACACCAACACCGAACCGCAGATAGATCGGGTTGATATGGTTCAGCAGGATCACGCCGATCGGGATGCCGATCGTTGTGCCAAGGACGAGTGGCCATATTTTTTGCCAGTCCAGCGCCTGACGCAGTTTCAGGATGCCGTAACCCTGCGTGAGCAGGCCGTAGCCCGCGATCAGTGCCGCGGTCTGGATCGGCGTGATGATGTGCAGCCATACGCCTGACACGACGAGGCCCATGGCAAATCCAGAAAAGCCGCTGACGAAACCACCGGCAAAAGCGGCGAAGACGAAAAGGGCGAGAATCAATCCATCCATAGGTCGCTTCCCCATAGCGAAGTGCCGAGCACTTGGACATCCATCTGGTGGGGAGGCTCCGGGTCCCCATGGGTTCAAACTGGCTGGCTTATCTATTGGGCTTCTCCGAAGCTGATTTGATCAAACACCGTTACGCTGTCGGCCTTGGTCCATAGCCCGACCTTTCCGGCATCGGTGAACGTCGAATCTTCAACCTCGAATAGTTGTTTGCCATTGAAAGACACGCGAAAGCGCGAGCCAGTGAAGTCGATGCGCAGGCTGTGCCAAATGTTGGCAGGCACCTCTACGTCGATTCCGTAGCCACCCTTGCGGTCGACAATGTCGAGCGGGCTTCGGACGCCGTTGACGGTTTTGTAGAGAACGACATTGTCCTCGAGCGCATTGGCCCGGGTCACGTAGTAATTGTTCGCGTCCTTGGCCCGCCAGACCATGCCGGCGGCGCGGTCCTGCGATCCCGCTATGGCCTTGAATTTCATTTCGACAAAGCCGTCCTTGATGCTGGTGGTGTTCTTGAGAAGCAGCGGGAAGGTCGCTCGGCCCGATTGCTTGAGTACCTTCGATTTTGACGGCGCCGTCTCATCGCTTTCGACCGTCCATTTCGGATCGCCTGATCCTGTGAGGGTGGCGGTCCAACCCTCGGGCGCAACACCAATCCGGGTGCCTTCGAAGTTGACTGCGTCGTTTGACATGTCATTCACTCCCATGAAAAAGCTCGCACCTTCACGGTGTTTCTCGCGCGACAGGTGGCTCTGGCGGTTCGGATGGCTGTTCGGCCACCGGCATACCCATCGCCCGCAACGCAATGAGATATCCCCGGCTCACCGCTTCCTCGTTGCCGTAGTAAACGACAACCGAAGACTCGTTGATCGGCTCATTTCGGCAGGGTTCAGGCTGGCCGGCATGATGCCGCGCCTCAGGCGCCATGGGCGTGTCTGATCCAGACAAATCAGCGGTCGCTGAATCGGCTACGGCTGTCTGGCCGGAAGAAGGGTGCAGATCGAGTTCGTTTGGGGAAGATGGAGGCATTCGTTCGTCCATGTGCAAATTGGCTCGACAAGTCGAGCGTTGCACAGTTCTTGGACCGAAGCCTCAAGGGGAGAACCGTACTCCCCCTAAGCACGTAATAGTTCAGCAAGACGGCAAATGCAATATCGGGCAGCGGCCGGCCTTCCGATAACGTGTATCATCCCCGCTTGGGTCGGGCGTCTGAACAGGATCGGCTATGGACAGCAAAGGGCTTGCACATCTGCTGGCAGGGTTCGCTCTGCTGATTTCGGCGTCGTGTCGCGCACAGGATTCGCTCGTTACCTACAAATCGCTGGCTCCCGGAATCGCCCTCGAACTAGCCCAATCCGCGCTCGCGAATTGTCAGCAACGCGGCTACCAGGTTGCGGTGGCTGTCGTCGATCGCTTCGGCGTAACGCAAGTGGTGTTGCGCGACCGGTACGCCGGGCCTCATACACCCGCGACCGCATCGGGCAAGGCATGGACCGCGGCAACCTTCCGCACCAGCACGAGCAGTCTGTTCGCCATCAGTCAGCCCGGCATGATGCAGGCGGGCATTCGGAACCTGCCGGGCGCCGTGATCATCGGCGGGGGACTGGTGGTAGAGTCCGGCGGCTCGCTCGTTGGCGCGATCGGTGTGTCGGGAGCGCCCGGCGGCGACGCCGACGAGGCCTGCGCCAAGGCGGGTATCGAGGCCATTCAATCCAGGCTGGATTTCTAGAGGCCTGCCGTTGCGGAGCATTTAGCGAGCCAGTTCAACGAATTTGCCCGACGGGCAGACTAATTCTGATTGTCGTAAATCGTGTCAAGCCCCGGAATCAAAAATATTTCTGTTTTACAGAATTGAAAATCAGTTTATGGTTCGCCCGTCTCACCCGACAAGAGGGGCGTGCGCACGTCACGAACGCGCGGTGGGATGCGGTGGACGCTGATGTCACGGAGACGACCGTGGCTGACGCGTACAGTGAAGTCGTGTGGTCCTGACGTCGCGTTGCTGGCGTCTATGCACCTGGAGGCAACAGCTTTCAGGGCGCAACGGAGGCAAAAGAGCCGTTCTCCGGGGAGAGCACGCTATAAGCCGTAAAGCCATTGCGCAGGGAATGTCGGATGTTCTCCGCTGCTCTGTATGCTCATGTGCGCACTTTCTTGTGCACATTGCACATGAGACCGCGGGTGCAGCGCGCATCCGGCATTCCCTGCGCCCTCTTATGAGAGGGCGAAACTGGTTGCACAACTCGGGCGCATCGCGCGGCGAGGGTATGGAACCGTGTCCATCGTTCCGCTGCGGCGAAATCTGCGGATGACAGGATGTCGCATTTTGCAATGCAGCAAAATCCTTCTCGTTTTGTCTCCCTCTAACGGGCAATGGCGTTTCGATCGCCTTCTCTGTATTGGTTCGGCTGGCATACAAGCTCCGGAGCCGGGTCGTTCGGGCTCCGCAAAAATCACGCGGGAGGAAACATGCGGAAACTGATTTTGGCTGCGGCATCGATCACGGCATTGGCCCTCGTCGGCCCGGCCGCGGCGCAGTCGCCGATCGTCATCAAGTTCAGCCACGTCGTTGCGCCGAACACGCCGAAGGGCCTGGCGGCCGAAAAATTCAAGGAGCTCGCCGAGAAATATACCGGCGGCAAGGTCAAGGTCGAAGTCTATCCGAACTCGCAGCTCTACAAGGACAAGGAAGAGCTGGAAGCGCTGCAGCTTGGCGCCGTGCAGATGCTGGCGCCCTCGAACTCGAAATTCGGCCCGATCGGGGTCAAGGAGTTCGAGGTGTTCGATCTGCCCTACATCCTGCCCGACCTGAAGACGCTGCGCAAAGTCACCGACGGCCCGCTCGGCGCGAAGCTGCTGAAGCTTCTGGATTCGAAGGGCATGATCGGTCTCGCTTATTGGGACAACGGCTTCAAGCAGATGAGCGCCAACAAGAAGTTGGTAGCGCCTGCGGACTACAAGGGCATGAAGTTCCGTATCCAGTCGTCCAAGGTGCTGGAAGCGCAGTTCCGCGCGCTCGGCTCGATTCCGCAGGTGATGGCGTTCTCCGAAGTCTATCAGGCGCTGCAGACCGGCGTCGTCGACGGCCAGGAGAACACCTGGTCGAATATCTACACCCAGAAGATGAACGAGGTGCAGAAATACATCACCAACACCAACCACGGCTATATCGGCTATGTCGTGGTGACCAACAAGAAGTTCTGGGACGACATGCCCGCGGATATCCGCGCGCAATGCGACAAGGCCATGAAGGAAGCCACCGCCTACGGCAACGGCCAGTCCGCCAAGGAAAATGACGACGCGCTCGCCGATATCAAGAAGACCGGCAAGAGCGAGATCGTGGCGCTGACACCGGAGCAGGATGCGGCGATGCGCAAGGCGCTCGAACCGGTGTTCCAGGATGTGGCAAAGCGCGTCGGCCAGCCGCTGATCGACGAATTCCTCAAGGAGACGAGGGGCGCGACCAACTAAGACGACATCGGAGGGCTTCCGTGCCTCGGCCCGGAAGCCCTTTCATGTCTGGGCTATGCTATGTCTGGGGGATGCGGCGGCCTTGAGGGGGAAATAGATGTTGCTTCGCATCCTCGATCGGCTTGAGGAGATACTGATCGCGACGCTGATGGGGCTCGCGACCACCATTATCTTCATCGCGGTGATGCACCGCTATCTCGTCGGCATTCCCTTGCTGTATCCGATCCTGTTTCCCATCAATCTGTCCTGGGCGCAGGAATTGTGCATCTACATGTTCGTGTGGGTGGCCAAGTTCGGCGCGGCCTATGGCGTGCGGACCGGCATCCATGTCGGTGTCGATGTCGTGGTCAACCTGCTCGACCCGCCATGGCGGAAAGCCGTCGTGCTGTTCGGGCTGTTCTGCGGCGCATTCTTCACCGCCGTGATCGGCACCATGGGCGCCAAATTCGTGATCGGGTTGATGTACACCGATCAGGTTTCTCCGGATCTCGAAATTCCAAGCTGGTTTGTCTACCTCTGCATTCCACTTGGTTCTTACCTGATGTGTTTCCGCTTTCTTCAGGTCGCGTTCACATTCTGGCGCACCGGCGAACTGCCGCATCACGACCACGCGCATGTCGAGGGCATCGAAGTTGAAGAGCCCGGTGTCGGCGCCGCGGGAGTAACCCGATGAGCAGCCTCATCATCTTCTCCCTGCTGATCGCGCTGATGCTGACGGGCATGCCGATCTCGATCGCGCTCGGCATGACGGTTCTGACCTTCATCTACACGATGACCAACGTCCCGACCGAGTCGGTGGCGCTGAAGCTCTTCACCGGGATCGACAATTTCGAGATCATGGCGATCCCGTTCTTCATCCTGGCCGGCAATTTCCTGACCCATGGCGGCGTGGCGCGCCGCATGATCAATTTCGCGACCTCGATGGTCGGCCACTGGTATGGCGGGCTCGGGCTTGCGGGCGTGATGGCCTGCGCGCTGTTCGCGGCGGTGTCTGGGTCTTCGCCGGCGACCGTGATCGCGATCGGCTCGATCATGCTGCCGGCAATGGTCAAGCAGGGATTTCCCAAGCGCTTCGGGGCCGGCGTCATCACCACCTCAGGCGCGCTCGGCATCCTGATCCCGCCCTCGATCGTGATGGTGATCTATTGCGTGGCGACAGGCGGCAGCGTCGCGCTCGATCCGGCCGGCGTTCGCGTGTCGTCGGCCTCGGTCGGGCAGATGTTCATGGCCGGCGTCATCCCCGGCCTGATG
This sequence comes from Bradyrhizobium sp., assembly GCA_013695565.1. Taxonomy (GTDB): domain Bacteria; phylum Pseudomonadota; class Alphaproteobacteria; order Rhizobiales; family Xanthobacteraceae; genus Bradyrhizobium. The sequence goes on along the minus strand of JACDAG010000724.1, from coordinate 1,925 downwards.
CTGGCGACGCTGCTCGGCGTGACGACGTTCTATCGCGCCTGGAAATTCGATTATCCGCGGCTGCCGCGCGCCAGCTGGACCGAACGCTTCGTGGCCTTCCGCAAGTGCATGTGGGGCCTGCTGCTGATCCTGCTTGTGCTCGGCGGCATTTATGCGGGCCTGTTCACGCCGACCGAAGCCGCCGCGATCAGCGCGGTCTACGCCTTCGTCATCGCGGTGTTCGTCTACAAGGATATGTCGCTGAAGGATGTGCCGCGGGTGCTGCTCGGCTCCGCCAATATGAGCGCGATGATCCTCTACATTATCACCAATGCGGTGCTGTTCTCGTTCCTGATGGCGAACGAGAATATTCCGCAGCAGATCGCGGCATGGATCACCTCGATCGGCGTCGACTGGATCATCTTCCTGCTGATCGTCAACGTGCTGCTGCTGATCGCCGGCAATGTGATGGAGGCGTCCTCGATCGTGCTGATCATGGCGCCGATCCTGTTTCCGGTGGCGGTCAAGCTCGGCATCCATCCGGTGCATCTCGGCATCCTGATGGTGGTCAACATGGAAGTCGGGATGTGCCATCCGCCGGTTGGACTCAACCTCTACGTGGCTTCCGGCATTGCCAAGATGGGCATCACCGAGCTGACGATCGCGGTGTGGCCGTGGCTCTTGACCATGCTGATGTTCCTCGGCGTCGTCACCTATGTGCCGGAGATCTCGCTGTGGCTGCCGCGGGTACTCGGGATGCTCTAATGCCTGGATAGGTGGGGTTCATCCACATTACATCTTGGTAAGGGAAGGCTGTCTTTCCTATCGTTAAGTTGATTGGCGCCCGAAGCGGCCCCATCTTCACGCAACCTTTCATTGGAGGTCAGCATGAGGAAGTTCACCATCGCGGCGGTTGCGGTGCTCGCCATCGCCGGTTCGACCGCGGTTTACGCGCAGCACCGTCATTGGTCGCATAGCCATATGCGGATGAACCCGGAAGACCGGGCGGCGTTCGCCGACGCGCGGATCGCTTCCGTCCATGCCGGGCTCAAGCTGAGCGCCGACCAGGAGAAGCTGTGGCCTGCGGTGGAAACCGCGGTGCGGGAGTTTTCAAAACTGCGGATCGATCGCGCCAACGCGCGGATGAGTGCGCCGCAGGGTGATGCCGGCGCGCAGAAGGCGGATGATCCGGTGGCGCGGTTGCGCGAGCGCGCCGACAACATGGCGACTTCGGCGGCAGCCATGAAGAAGATCGCTGATGCGGCCGATCCGCTCTACAAGACGCTGGATGACGGCCAGAAGCGCCGCCTTGCCGTGCTCACCGGCATGGATCGCCGGTTCGGCGGCCGCGGCGAGGGCTGGCGGCAGCGCCGAATGGAGCGTTTCGAGCGGGATCGCGACGATGGCGGCCGGGAGCTCGGCTATGACCGCAACCGCTACGACCGGGACGACCGCGATCGCGAGCCGGATCGAGGGGGCCCCGAGCGGCTCTGAGCGCCGATTTCCCGGCACCCAACCTGACATTGGCGGAAGCCGCTGGAATCCGGCGGCTTTTTGCCTTCCTGGGTCCTCGCCAAAGGCCGGGAAAACTCCTCCCGCATTGCTGGACATGTGGGAGTCGCTTTGCTAAACGACGCCCTCTTGCGAGGGCTTTTTCCGGACCAAGTCCGGGCGCATAGCTCAGTTGGTAGAGCAGATGACTCTTAATCATCGGGTCCCAGGTTCGAGCCCTGGTGCGCCCACCAAGCCTTTCAAGCACTTGGCAGTATAGCCGTCGCCACTGGTCTCGACGTCCTTCAACCGGAGAACATCGACATGACACTAGTACCTCGCCACAGTGATTATGACTCTTTGGATGTGACGGGATAGGCGCGGCCCATTTTGGCGCGAGCTTTGTCGGTTGTGAACATCCAATTGATGCGGGCGCCTGCGGCGTTTCGTTGTCG
>JACDAG010000723.1 GCA_013695565.1 Bradyrhizobium sp. | reverse complement strand
ACCATCGCGTCAGTTCCTGATGTCCATGGCGCTGCGCATGCCGTCGCTGAGCAGGTTGAAGCAGATCGACACCGCAAAGATCATGGCGCCGGGCAAGGCCGCGACCCACGGATTGACATAGATCGCGGTGCGCAGCGTGTTGAGCATCAGCCCCCATTCCGGCTCCGGCGGCTTGGTGCCGAGGCCGAGGAACGAAAGGCCGGCGGCGAGGATCATCGATACCGAGATCAAGCCAGTGGCGTAGACGAAGATCGGCCCCAGCACGTTGCCGAGCATGTGCACGCGCATGATGGTGAAAGGCCCAGCGCCCGAGGCGCGCGCGGCCTCGACGAAGTCCATGTTGCGGACGCCCGTGGTGACGCTCTCGGCGACGCGGGTGATCTGGGGCACGAACACGATCGTCAGCGAGACGATGGAATTGACGATGCCGGCGCCGAGCGCGCCGGAAATCGCAATCGCCAGCAGCACCGAGGGAAAGGCGTAGAAGACGTCGATGGTGCGCATGATCGCGGTGTTGAGCTTGCCGCCGACATAGCCGGCGATGAGGCCCAAGGAGGTGCCGATCAGGAAGGCGAGGATGACCGGGAGAATGCCGATGATCAGCGACAGCCGGCCGCCATAGACCAGTCGCGCCAGCATATCGCGGCCGAGTTCGTCGGTACCGAGCGGATAGTTCGGCGTCCCGATATGGCGGAGCCGGCGGATCATCGAACCCTGGTAGGGATCGGAAAGGCCGAGCCACGGCGCAAACAACGCAGACAGGAAGATCAGCACCAGGATGAAGGCGCAGACCATGGCGACCTTGTCGCGCCGGATGCGGCGGCCGACGGTGGCCCAATAGCCGCGCGCCGCGGTGGCGGGGGCCGCCTGCAGGGCGGTATCTGTGATCGCGCTCATAAGCTAGCTCCGCTTGATGCGCGGATCGATCGACGCTTGCGCGATATCGACCAGGAGGTTGAGGGCCACGAAGAACAGCGCCAGCACCAGGATCGTGCCCTGCAGCAGTGGCAGGTCGCGCTGGAAGATCGCCGAATTGAGCAACAGGCCCGAGCCCGGCCATGAGAACACGGTTTCGATCAGGATCGAGCCGCCGAGCATGTAGCCGAGTTGCAGGCCCATCACCGCAAGCGCGGTCGGCGCGGCGTTCTTGATGACGTGGCGGAACACATCGGTCTCGCGCAGGCCTTTGGCGCGCAAGGCCTCGACGAAATCCTGGCTCAAGATGTCTCCGGTCAAGGCGCGTACCGTGCGGGTGACGATGCCCATCGGAATCACCGACGTCGTGATCGCCGGCAGGATCAGATATTTCATGTGCTCCCAGTCCCAGCCCCAGGCGCCGGAGCCGCCGGGACCGGCGCCAACCGCGGGCAGCCAGTTGAGCTGCACCGAGAAGATGATGACCAGCACCATGCCGAGCCAATAATGCGGCACGGAAACACCGGCGATCGCGATCGAGGTTGCGACCTTGTCGATCCAGGTGTCGCGGAAATAGCCGGCGATCAGGCCGAAGAACAATCCCAGCGTAAAGCCGATCGACGCGGCGGCAATCGCCAGCGTCACGGTATTGCTGACGGCGCGCAGCACCTCTGACAGCACCGGACGCCCGGTCGCAATCGAATTGCCGAGATCGCCATGCAGCGCGCGCCACATCCAGAGCCCGAACTGAACCGGTAAAGGACGATCGAAGCCATAGGCGGTGCGCAATTGCGCGGCGAGTTCCTGGCTGGCGTCCGCCGGCAGTACCGCGACCAGGGGATCACCGGGCGTGATGTGCACCAGCAGGAAGCAGACCAGCGCCACGCTGACCACGATCGGGATCACATAGACGATACGGCGGGCGATATAGACGAGCACGGTTCACCTTCTTCTTCCCTTCTCTCCTTGTGGGAGAAGGTGGCGTGGACGCAGTCCGCGCCGGATGAGGGATCTGTCTCCTCGGAGAGAACCCCTCACCCGTCTCGAATGAGCTTCGCTCATTCGATCCACCCTCTCCCACAAGGGCAGGGCTGTCCCGGGAAAAGTCAGACATAGTTGAACCACAGCTGATTAGCAGAGAACTTGGGCCATGGCTTGCTCGGATTGACAGGTGGAGGCTGGTCGATTTCCGCGATGGGCTTTCGCATGAA
>JACDAG010000699.1 GCA_013695565.1 Bradyrhizobium sp. | reverse complement strand
TTCCTGAAGTGGGTGTCGCGATCGACCGCGAGCGGCGGCGCGGCCGCGGCGCCCAGTCCAACGACAGCGGCCGCTTCGAGGCCGAAGCCCGCGTCGCCTTCGACGACGGCTGGCAGAGCCTGGATGAACTGCCGGTCTTCAAGACCACGGTCGGGATCGACACCTCGCGCAAGGTCATCACCCGCAACGATTCTCCCGACATCGGTTTCGACCGCTCGATCAATCCCTATCGCGGCTGCGAGCATGGCTGCGTCTATTGCTTCGCGCGGCCGACGCATGCCTATCTCGGGCTGTCGCCCGGGCTCGATTTCGAATCCAAACTGCTCGCCAAGCCCGATGCGCCGGCGCTGCTGGAGAAGGAACTGGCGGCTTCGGATTATGAGCCGCGCATGATTGCGATTGGCACCAACACCGATCCCTATCAGCCGATCGAGCGCGAATACAAGATCATGCGCGGCATTCTCGAAGTGCTGGAGCGCGCCGGCCACCCGGTCGGCATCGTCACCAAATCGGCGCTGGTGACGCGCGACATCGACATCCTCTCGCGGATGGCGAAACGCAATCTGGTCAAGGTCGCGATTTCAGTGACGACGCTGGACGCCAAGCTTGCGCGCACCATGGAGCCGCGGGCCTCGACGCCACCGAAGCGGCTGGAGGCGATACGTCAACTGGCGGCGGCCGGCATTCCGGCCAATGTGATGGTCGCCCCCGTGATCCCCGCGCTGAATGATTCCGAGATCGAGCGCATTCTGGACGCCGCCGCCCATGCCGGTGCGAAGGAAGCCAGCTACGTGCTGCTGCGGCTGCCGCTGGAAGTGCGCGATCTCTTTCGCGAATGGCTGATGGCGAATTATCCCGACCGCTATCGCCACGTCTTTACCCTGATCCGCGACATGCGCGGTGGCCGCGACTACGACTCGCAATGGGGAACGCGGATGAAAGGCACCGGCCCGATGGCCTGGATGATCGGACGCCGCTTCGAAATCGCCTGCGAAAAGCTCGGCCTGAACAAGCGGCGTTCGAAACTGACGACCGACCATTTCATCAAACCGAAGCGCAGCGGGCAGCAATTGAGTTTGTTCTAAGTTTCGTCATTGCGAGGAGCGAAGCGACGAAGCAATCCATACTTCTTGCGCGGATGAATGGATTGCTTCGCGGAGCCTGTCATCGGGCGCGCATTCGCGCGACCCGTTGGCTCGCAATGACGAAGGAGAGGGTAGCATGAGTAAGGTTCCCCCAATTCCACGCCTGACCGTCATCACGCTCGGCGTCAGCAGCATGCGCGCCAGCATCGCCTTTTATGAAGCGCTGGGTTTTGCGCGACGAATTCGCTCCACCGGCGAGGCGGTCGCGTTCTTCGACACCGGCGGCCCCGTGATCGGGCTGTTTCCGTGGGATCAACTGGCAGAGGACGTGACACTGCCGGACAATCCGCGGCCGAAAACGTTTCGCGGTGTGACGCTGGCTTGGAACTGCTCATCAAAAGAAGAAGTCGACACCGTGCTCGACTTTGCCATCTCCAAGGGCGCCTCGCTGCTCAAGCCAGCCCACGACACCAGCTACGGCGGCTATTCCGGATATTTCGCCGATCCCGACAACCATCCCTGGGAAGTCGTGGTCGCCCCCGGCATCGAAGTCGGCGAGGACCGCCGGGTTCATTTGCCCGATTAGGGCATGATCCCGGCGCTGCGGCTGAATAGCGGGAATTGAGCGTGGTTCCCGGTTGCGCCGTGGCTCTCGCTTGCCCACCATCCCGGCATGATTCGGGATAAGTCGGCCAGGAAACCAATCGCCAAACCAATCGCCAAACAGGCAAAACTGCCGAAGGGCGTGATCGCGGTGGCGCCGCCGAGCTTTCGGCGCGAGCGCGCGCTGATCAAGCGCGGAGTCTGGCCGATTGCCGGGTGCGACGAGGCCGGGCGCGGTCCCTTGGCCGGCCCCGTGGTGGCCGCCGCCGTCGTGCTCGACCCGAAGCGAATTCCCAAAGGCATCGACGATTCGAAACGGTTGACGGCGGAACGCCGCGAGGAATTGTTCGAGGAGATTTGCGCGACCGCGTCGTTTGCGGTGGCGTTCGCCTCGCCGGCGCGCATCGATCGCGACAATATCCTGCGCGCGTCGCTGTGGGCGCTTTCGCGCGCCGTGCATGGTTTGCCGCAAATCCCGCAGCATGTGTTCGTCGACGGCCGCGACCGGATCGACGCGCCCTGCGACTGCGACGCCGTGATCGGCGGCGATGGGATCGTGATGTCGATCGCGGCGGCTTCGATCATCGCCAAGGTGACGCGCGACCGCCTGATGTGCGCGCTGGCGCTGGATTGCCCGGGCTACGGTTTCGAAACCCACAAGGGTTACGCGGTGCCGGAACATCGCGAGGCGCTGGACCGGCTCGGGCCCAGCGTCCACCACCGTCGTTTCTTCGCGCCCGTGATCGCCGCGCGGCTGAAACATTACCCCGAGACGGCCGAAGAGACGGTCGAAGCCGATCTCTTCGCTGTGGACGCGGAGATCGCGTCCGACGTTTCGATCACGATCTGAGGCCGGTTGCCTCGGCGGCTCGTGCGCTCTATCAACATCCTGGGGACAGGGCTGCTCGGCCCGGGCATTCGGACGTTTCATGCGCTTCACCTCGCTCGTTGTCGAACTGATCCGCGCCCGGCCGCGGCTGGTGGTGTTGCTGGTGGTGCTGCTGCAGGCGGCACTGTGGCTGATCCTGCCGATGCTGATGTACCGCAGCCCGCCCGGCGATATCGCCACGGTTCTGGCGTTCGGCCGGGAATATCAGGTCGGGACTTGGTTCGGCCCGCCGCTGGCGTTCTGGCTTGCCGATATCGCCTACCGCGCCGTCGGCAATCATGTGTTCGGCGTCTATCTGCTGGCGCAGATCTGCGCGGTGGTGACCTTCTGGAGCTTCTATCAGCTCTCGCGCGCCATCGTCGGCGGCCAGCAGGCGGTGCTCGCGGTGCTTCTGAGCATGACGGTGGTGGTTTTCAGCTCGCCCGGTGTCGAGTTCGGCCCGCTGGTGCTGGCGCGGCCGCTCTGGGCGCTGTTGCTGTTGCATTCCTGGCGATTGATCGGCCAGGACCGGCGCAGCGCGTGGTTCGCGTGGTCGATCGAAGCCGGCCTGTTGCTGCTGACGACGTCGGCCGCAATCGGACTGCTGTTGCTGATCGTCGGATTCTTCGTCGCCACCGCACGCGGGCGGCGTCTCCTGATGTCGCTCGATCCGCTCTATGCGCTGCTGGTGATCGTCGTATTGATGCTGCCCTATCTGATCTGGGTTCTTCGCGCCGATGTGCTGGCGATGCCGCCCTGGCCGAGAATCGATGATCTCACCGGCCGGGCGATGCACTGGGGCGGGCTGCTCGGCGGTCTCGTGCTGGCGATGGCCGGCATCGTGGTGCTGGTGATCCTCAATTCAGGCTGGCTTGCCCGCAACGCCGAGGAAGCGCCGATCATCTATCGGCCGCGGGTCGATCCTCTCGCGCGCGAATTCGTCTACACGTTTGCGATCGGCCCGGCGTTGTTCGGCAGCCTGATCGCAGGCGTGTTCAATCTCGAGCGCGTCACCGGCGGCGCCGGCGTCGCGTTGCTGATGTCGGGGCTGGCGGTGATCGTGGCGACCGGCGATCTGATCTATCTGCGGCGTCAGCGGCTGTTGCGTACGGTCTGGGCCGCGGCGCTCGTCGCACCCGCTTTTGCGGCAGTCGCGGCCACGCTGTTCCTGCCCTGGACCACCGGCGCGGAAATGCCGACCGCGCTGCCGGCGCGCGCCATCGCGCATTTCTTCGGCGACAGTTTTGAGCGGCGCACCAACCAGCGGCTGCGCGCGGTGGCCGGCGATCCGCAACTGGCAAGCATCGTCTCGCTGGATGCCGGCCGTCCGCATCTGCTGCTCGACGCCACGCCGGAACGGACGCCGTGGCTTTCGGTCGCAAAGTTCAATGAAACCGGCGGCGTCGTGGTCTGGCGCGCGTCCGACACCTCGGGCACGCCGCCGCCGGAGATCGCGGCGCGGTTTCCCGGTATCGTGCCGGAAGTGCCACGCGCGTTCGAATGGATGGTGAACGGAAGGCAGCCCTTGTTGCGGGTCGGCTGGGCCATCGTGCGCCCGAAAGCGCCGTAGCAATCATGTCATTCCGGGGCGATGCGAGGCATCGAACTATGATGTGCAATTGCACATCTGGGAATCTCGAGATTCCCCGATGCGCAATTGCGCATCTGGGGTCTGGTGCTTGCGCACCATCCCGGAATGGCGAGTCAATTGGCGTGCGCAGATGACGCCTTCTCCAATTCCTTCGCGACCGCGCGCAAATCCTGCCACGTCATCCGCTTGTACGAAGGCGAGCGCAACAGATAGGCCGGGTGGAACGTCGCGATGGCGCGGATCGAGCGGGTGCCGGTGTCGTAGTCGAACCATTTGCCGCGCGTCTTCATGATGCCCTCGCGGGTCGACAGCAACGTCTGCGTCGAGGGATTACCGAGCGTCACCAGCACGTCGGGATTGACCAGTTCGATCTGCCGCTGAATGAACGGCAGGCAGATCTGGGTCTCCTGCGCCGTCGGCGTGCGGTTGCCGGGCGGCCGCCACGGAATCACGTTGGCAATATAAGCTTTGCTGCGGTCGAGCCCGATCGCCGCGATCATCCGGTCGAGCAATTTGCCGGAACGGCCGACGAACGGCAGGCCCTCGATATCCTCGTCGCGTCCGGGCGCTTCGCCGACGAACATGATGCGCGCCTGCGGGTTGCCGTCGGAGAACACCAGCCGTGTTGCGGTGTGCTTGAGCGCGCAGCCGTCGAAATTCTCCAATAGCGCGCGAAGCGCCTCCAGCGATGGCGCCGTTCGTGCTGCTTCCCGCGCCGAGGCGATCGCCGCTTCCGGCGCCGGTGCTATTTCGCTGCGCGAAACTGCCGGCGTTGCCGCCGGCGTTTCTCGGACCAGCCGTTGTGCAGGAATTTCGCGGGGGGCTCCGATGGTAGCGCTGTCGGGCTCGGCAAGCCGGTCGACCGGCGCATCGGCCAGCGCGCAATCGACCCCGGCCTCCAGATAAAAGGCCAGTAATTGCTGAACGGTAGGGGCGGGTTCGGGAGTGGGGTTCATTATGCCAATCTAGGATGGATTGGGTGATTGCGAAACGCCTGAGATTTCATTTCCATGGTTGTTCTCGACGCAAAAATCGGAAACAAACGAAGCTTAGAGCCGTTCTCAATTGGGCTGAGACCAGAACATGAGCACCGAAGAACTACCGCCGCGTGAGTCCATGGAATTTGACGTCGTGATCGTCGGCGCCGGCCCGTCGGGGCTGGCGGCTGCAATCCGGCTCAAGCAACTCAACGCCGATCTCAACATCGTCGTGGTGGAGAAGGGCTCCGAAGTCGGCGCGCATATTCTCTCGGGTGCGGTGATCGATCCGGTCTCGCTCGACAAGCTAATCCCGGACTGGCGCGAGGATGCCGATTGCCCGCTGAAGACCCAGGTCAAGACTGACAAATTCTACTGGATGACCGGCAGTTCGGCGATCCCGTTGCCGGCGATCGCGATGCCGCCGCTGATGGACAATCATCATTGCTATATCGGCTCGCTCGGCAATGTCTGCCGCTGGCTGGGGCCGAAAGCCGAAGCGCTCGGCGTCGAAATCTATCCGGGCTTTGCCGCAGTCGAAGTGCTCTATGACGAAAAAGGCGCGGTGCGCGGCATCGCGACCGGCGATATGGGCATTGCCAAGGACGGCAGCCACAAGGATTCATTCACCCGCGGCATGGAGTTGCTCGGCAAATACACGCTGTTCGCCGAAGGCGCGCGCGGCAGCCTCACCAAGCAGTTGATCGCAAAATTCTCGCTCGATGCCAAAAGCGAACCGCCGAAATTCGGCATCGGCCTGAAGGAAGTCTGGGAGATCGATCCTGCAAAACATCAGAAGGGCCTGATCCAGCATTCGTTCGGCTGGCCGCTGAACAATTCGACCGGCGGCGGCTCGTTCCTCTATCACTACGACGACAACAAGGTCGCGGTCGGTTTCGTCCTGCATCTCAATTACGACGATCCGTATCTATCGCCGTTCGACGAATTCCAGCGCTTCAAGACCCATCCGTCGATCCGCACCGTGTTCGAGGGCGGCAAGCGTCTGGCCTATGGCGCGCGCGCCATCACCGAGGGCGGCTACCAGTCGGTGCCGCGCCTGAGTTTCCCCGGCGGCGCGCTGATCGGTTGCGCGGCCGGTTTTGTGAATGTGCCGCGTATCAAGGGCGTGCATAATGCGATGGGCAGCGGCATGCTCGCCGCTGAACTTGTCGTGACCGCACTCAGCGCGGGCCGCGCCAATGACGAACTGGTCGAGTACGAAAACGCCTGGCGCGATTCTGCTGTAGGCAAGGATTTGCACCGGGTCCGCAACGTCAAGCCGCTGTGGTCGAAATTTGGCACCATCATCGGCGTCGCGCTCGGCGGCTTCGACATGTGGTGCAACACGCTGGGCTTCTCGCTGTTCGGAACCCAGTCGCACGCCAAGCCGGATCGCAAGACGCTCGATCCGGCCAAAACGCATACGCCGATCGCGCCACCCAAGCCGGACGGCAAGCTCACCTTCGACAAGCTTTCGTCCGTGTTCCTGTCCAACACCAACCATGAGGAGGACCAGCCGGTTCACCTCAAGGTCGCCGACATGAACCTGCAGAAGACCAGCGAACACGACGTTTTTGCCGGCCCGTCCAACCGCTATTGCCCGGCCGGGGTCTACGAATGGGTCGAGGAGGCCTCCGGTCCGCGCTTCCAGATCAACGCCCAGAACTGCGTCCACTGCAAAACCTGCGACGTAAAGGACCCGAACGGCAACATTACCTGGGTTCCGCCGGAGGGCGGCGGCGGCCCCAATTACGAGGCGATGTGACCACGATTGCGTGAGGACGCGGTGTTTTCGAGCGCATCAGGCCGCCGGACTTGATCCGGAGGTGGGTACCGGTTCGCGCGGGAAAATCGTGTCAATTCACCGGCAAGGTACGCATTCCCCTTTGCATGGGAACGGCGCGCCAAAGGCCGGGGCATCCCGGCACCGGCCACGATACCGCCACACTGAAAGGGTCTTCGGGGGCTATAGGCCATATCGGCGGACTTACGGGCCTTGCTGCCAATCGATTCGCCACCCCGTATCCTTGCGGTTGAACGCCAAAAGCGGCATTGTCGCCGGGCCTTGATGCCGCCGCGTATGTCCGCATTCGAGAGCGATCGAAAGATCCTTGCCATAAATCCTGGAGCTAGGCGAACCGTGATGCTTTCCACTCGTTTCAATCGCTGGACGATCGCCGCTGTTACCGTCGCTGCCCTTGCCGCCCCGGGCTCGCTTTTGGCGCAGACGCCCGAGCACACCGGCGACAACTCGGCGCAGTTTCCGAGCAAGACCGATCTGAAATCGCTGACCACGTCGGGAAGCTATCTCGCCGCGCGCCATGCCAGCGTCGAGCGCGATGCCAACTCCGCCGCGGCGTTCTATCGCTCGGCGCTGCGTACCGACCCCAAGAACAACGAGTTGCTCGACCGCGCCTTCATCTCCTCGCTCGCCGATGGCGACATCGACGAGGCCGTCAAGCTCGCCGACCGCATCCTGACGCTGGACAAATCCAACCGGGTGGCGCGGCTGGTCGTCGGCGTCCGCGACCTGAAGCAGAAGAAATACGCCACCGCGCAGATCAACATCAATCAATCGATCCGCGGACCGATCACCGACCTGGTTGCGACGCTGCTGTCGGGCTGGGCCAGCTTCGGCGCGGGTGATTCCAAGGCGGCGGTCGCCAACATCGACAAGCTGACCGGGCCGGAGTGGTATCCGATCTTCAAGGATCTGCACACCGGCCTGATTCTGGAACTCGCGAACAAGGAAAAAGACGCCGGCACGCGGTTCGAGCGCGCCTACAAGCTCGACGATTCCATGCTGCGCGTGTCCGACGCCTACGGGCGCTGGCTGTCACGCAACAAGGATTCGGCATCGGCGATCGGGGTCTACGAGGCATTCGACAAGAAGCTTCCGCGGCATCCGCTGGTGCAGGAGGCGCTGCGCGAGACCAGGGCCGGCAAGAAGTTGCCGCCGCTGATCGAATCGGCGCAGGCCGGCGCGGCCGAGGCGCTGTACGGCATCGGTGCCACGCTGACCCGCCGCGGCGGCGAGGATCTGGCGCTGGTCTATCTGCAGCTCTCGCTTTATCTGCAGCCCAACCACCCGCTGGCGCTGCTGTCGCTCGCCGATCTCTATGAATCGGTGAAGAAGCCTCCGATGGCGATCAAGGTCTATGAGCGGATGCCGGCGAATTCGCCGCTGAAGCGCAACGCGCAGATCCAGCTCGCCACCAACCTCGACGCCGCCGACCGCAGCGAACAGGCGATCAAGATCCTCAAGGACGTCACCGCCGAAGACCCCAAGGACATCGAAGCCATCATGGCGCTCGGCAATATCGAGCGCGGCCGCAAGAAATTCGCCGATTGCTCGACGACCTATTCCAAGGCCATCGACGTGATGCCCGGCGTGACCGACAAGAACAGCTGGGTGACCTATTACTATCGCGGGATTTGCCAGGAGCGCTCCAAGCAGTGGAGCAAGGC
>JACDAG010000696.1 GCA_013695565.1 Bradyrhizobium sp. | reverse complement strand
ACGCAGGATCTCGACCTGCTCGGTGAAGAAGTTTTCGCGGACGCTGACGCCGGCGTCGCGCATGCCGTCGAGGAAGATGTCGTTGCGGGCATCGAAGCCGCGAATGAAGAAACGATCGCCGAAGGCGTTGCCGCCCTCACCGGTGCCGAGTGTCACGCCGGCGGTGTTCAAGATTGCCGATTTCAGCGTGGTGGCGTTCTGGTCCGCCAGGATATCCTTGGTCAGCACCGTGATCGTCTTCGGCGTGTTGAGCAGCGGCTCCGGATACTTGCCTGACGCCTGAACCCTTGTGGCCATGTAGGGCGCGTTCGGGTTGGCATAGGGGTTGCGGTCGGCACTCAGGCCACCGGCATTGGGGAACGGCACCGCCGCGACCGGCGCCTGCTGCGAGCGCTGCGCGGCGCGGCGCAAGGCGGTGCGGGCGCGAATTTGGGCCGCCGAAGGTTTTGCAGCAGCAGGACGCGGGCGAGCGACAGGGGCATCGACCGTCACCGGCGGGAGGCTGGATTGCTGGGCTTCGGCGCCGGAGAACGATGCGACGGCGATCAAACCTGCGACCGCCGTGACCGTCTTGCCGGAATTGTTTTCGATTGCTTGACCGACCGAGTTGATCGCCGCCTCGAAACGCAGCGACTTCGGTGCTTTTACTTTGTTCATGAAACGCGCCCCTGAAAACACTTCTGGTTCGTGCGCATTTTTGACGCGCGACGATCCATCCCATTGGGGTGCTATCGAGCAGGGAAATTCAGGTCAATGTGATTACGGCAACAAACTGAAATGAATCGAACGAGTTGATAGAGATTCTAATCTGCAGTTTGAAAACGTTCTAAACTACAGTTTGAAATCGTTCTAAATTTGGATTTGAAACGTTCTAAGGTATTTCAGGAAATAGCTGCAAAACAAGGCTTTCTTGGATTTCAGGCTCTTCGGATTTCAGCTTTGCTCAATCCGAGCTCGGCGGCTTCATCAGCGAGAACAATTCATCGACCTTCGCCTGCGCGACCTGCCGTACCCGTTCGGTGTTTTCCATTCCGGCGATGTTGACGCCTTTCACCACCGCTTTGATCTCATCGCGGAAGTCGGTGAGGAATCGCAGCGGATCGGACGAGTTGTTGGCGACGCGCGCGATCAATCCCGTGACCAGGATCTCGCAGGCCATCAGGCGCCCGTTCAATTCATCCATCATGCTCTCCCGGCATCGCAACTTGCTGGGCGCGATATGAACGACATCCCATCGTGGATCAACCGTTTCGAACTCACATGGAAGAACCAGACCGACGAACAGAATGCCGGCCATCATCAGCGAGGTTCCGATGGGGTAGCGAGTGAGCCGCGACGCGCCGCTCGAATGTGCGATCGAGCAGACCGCGGTCCTGACCAAGACCGGGCAGTTGATCGTGCTGCTCAACATCCGCGTCGCCAGCGACACCCTCCAGCCCATCGCCATTGTCCAGTTGCCGCTCGGACTGAACCTGCCGGATGGCGCCAAGCTCCAGATCGACGACGGCAAGGTCTCCGATCTGCAGATCCAGACCTGCGAGCAACGCGGCTGCTACGCCAACAGCCCGATCGCGCCGGACATGCTGGCTGCGATGAAATCCGGCAAGCAGCTGAAAGTGTCGTTCCAGAATCTCGGTAAGGAAACTATTACGATTCCGATGCAGCTCACCGATTTCGCGGCGGCATACGACAAGATCAAGTAGCCCCCCGCCGTCATTGCCTGCAACAAACGCGAAGCGTTTGTGCAAGGGAGCGAAGCGACGAAGCAATCCAGAGTCCCGCCCACGGCTCTGGATTGCTTCGCGGAGCCTGTCATCGGGCGCGCGTTCGCGCGACCCGGTGGCTCGCAATGACGAAAGAACTACTGCCGTGCCATTTCCGCCGCGCCCACACCATCGCCATCGAGCTTCTGATCATTGTGCATGGTCACCGTCACCCGCAGCAATCGCCCGGTGAATTCGAACGGCGCGTTGTAGTGCGATACCGGGCTGGAGCGACCGCGCCCGATGTCGAGCCCGGACCACGAGATGAAATTGTTGAACCCGAACTGGGTCTGCATCGAGCCTGCGGGCTCGCCATCGATCAGCAATTTGTATTCGCTGACCCCGGTGCGCGCGCCCTTGGCCGGCGGCTCCTTGCGCACCAGCCGTTCGACATGCAGGCCGAGCCGATGCGCGCCTGCGGGCACTTTTCGATCGGAGGTCACGATCTCATGGCCGCCGCCGATATTGAGATCGTGCACCAAGTGGCCGTCCTTGATGTAAAGGCTGTAGCCTGTCGTGGCATCGCCATGCGCGATCAACACGCCTTCGGCGCCGGCCGCATCGATCTCGACATGGGCTTCGATGGTATAGCTGCGGCTACGCACGTCGGGGGCGACGTCGGTCGGCACGTGCCCCATGCCGGCGTGGAAGGTGAAGTTGCTGCGTGCGCCCTGAAACCGGGCGGCATTTTCTGCAAAGCGCGCGGCGAAGCGGTCGTCGAGCGGGAGCACGTTGTGCTTCTCGGCTTCGCTCCACCACAGCTTGATCATCGCAGCCAGCCGCTCCGGCTCCTTTTCCGCGAGATCGTCAGTTTCCGAAAAATCCTGTGCGAGATGAAACAGCTCCCATTTGTCGTTCTCGAACGGCGTGCCGGAGGGATGGAACGACACCGCTTTCCAGCCGTCCTGCCAGAGCCCGCGATGGCCGAACATTTCAAAGTATTGCGGAGAGGATTTTGACGGTGCTGCGGGATCGGCGACGGAGCGCGCAAAGCTCTCGCCCTCGATCGGCATTTGGGCCAGGCCTCCGATTTCCTTCGGTGCACTGATCCCAATCAGATCGAGCAAGGTCGGCGTCAAATCGCAGGCGTGCACGAATTGATGGCGCAGCTCGCCCTTCGCTTTGATTTGCTTCGGCCACGACATCACCAAGGGATCGCGGATGCCGCCGCCATGGGTGTTCTGCTTGTAGCGGCGCAGTGGCGTGTTCGATGCCATTGCCCAGCCGTGCGGAAAATTACTGTGCGAGTCCGGCCCGCCGATATCGTCGATCCGGCGCAGCTTTTCCGCGACCGGTTCGGGACGGAAATTATACGGTCCCATCGCATTGACGAAGCCGAGCGGCCCGCCTTCCTGGCTGGCGCCATTATCCGACAGCACGAGAACCAGCGTGTTGTCGCGGATACCGGCCGTGTCGAGAAATCCGACGAGCCGCGCCAGATGCTGGTCGGCATGGTCGAGCATCCCTGCGAATGCCGATTGCAGCCGCGTGAACACGCGTCGCTCGTCCTCGCTGTGCGCCTCCCACGTCTTCACGCCGTCATTGCGCGCGGGCATCGTGGTTTCCGGAGGTACGATCCCCATGGCCTTCTGCCGCGCCATGCGCTGCTCGCGCTCGACGTCCCAGCCATGCGCAAACATGGCGTCATAACCTTTGATGAGTTCGGCGGGCGCCTGATGTGGCGCATGGCAGGCGCCAAGCGCGACCCAGGTCAACCATGGAAGGTCAGGCCGGTCGGCGGTGTGATCGGCGATGAAGCGGATCGCCTGATCGACGAGATCGGATGTCAGATGATAGCCGTCGGCAAAGGTGCCGGGCGGATCGATGTGCGTGTTGTCGGAGACCAGTTCGGGCGCGAACTGATCGGTCTCGGCGTCGAGGAAGCCGTAGAACCGGTCAAAACCACGGCCGAGCGGCCAACCATCGAACGGTCCGGTGGCACCGCTTTCGGTCAGCGGCGTGACATGCCATTTGCCGACCATATAGTTGCGATAGCCGTGCGGCCGCAGCATTTCCGAGAGCGTCCCCGCCTCGCGCGCGATCTTGCCGCGATAGCCGGGGTAGCCAGAGTCAAAATTCGCAAGGCAGCCGACGCCGACCGAATGATGGTTGCGCCCGGTGAGCAGCGCCGCCCGCGTGGTCGAGCACATCGCGGTGGTGTGGAAGCCCGAATAGCGCAGGCCTTCGGCGGCGAGCTTGTCGATGGTCGGCGTCCTGATTTGCGAGCCGTAGCAGCCGAAATCGGAAAAGCCGACGTCGTCGAACAGCACGACGAGGATGTTGGGCGCACCTTCCGGCGGTTTGATCGCCGCCGGCCACCACGGCGTGGAACCCGCGACCGTCTTGTCGATCTTGCCGCCGAATAGCGAACCGATGCCTGCAGCCATGCTTTTCTCCTACCAATTATTCTGGCTTGTAGGATGGGTGGAGCGCAGCGTTACCCATCAATGGTGTGGGACGAAGTTGATGGGTTTCGCTTCGCTCTACCCATCCTACGAAGATTAAATCATCAGCCGCCGAGATAGGCCTTTTGCACCTGGGGATCCTGCGCCAGCGAAGCGGCGGTGCCGGACAGCACGCTCTTGCCGACCTGCAACACGGTCGCGAAGTCGGAGACTTCCAGCGCCAGTTCGATCGATTGCTCCGCGAGCAGGATCGTCAGCCCTTCCCGGTGCAGCCGGCCGAACGTCTCGTACATCGACTCAACGACCGTGGGCGCGAGACCGAGCGACGGCTCGTCCAGCATCAGAAGTTTCGGATCGCTCATCAGCGCGCGGCCGACCGCCAGCATCTGCCGCTCGCCGCCGGACATGGTGCCGGCGCGTTGCATACGCCGCTCCTTCAATTTCGGAAAGATCCCGTAGACCCGCTCCAGCAGCGTCGCCGCGCGCGCCTTGTCGTGCAGCGGCGTGGCCCCGAGCAGCAGATTGTTCTCGACGCTTTGCTGCACGAACAGCCGCCAGCCTTCCGGCGACAACGCAAGTCCCTTGCGCACGATCGAGAACGCGGTTTGGCCACCGATCTCCTCGCCATTGAAGCTGATCGATCCCGCATGCACCGGGATCAGGCCGGCGATGGCGTTGAGCACCGTGGTCTTGCCGCCGCCGTTGGAGCCGAGCAGCGCGACCACGCTGCCCTGCGGCACTTCGAGCGACACGTCGGACACGCCGATCAGATCGCCGTAGCGGACTTCAAGGTGCTCGATCCGGAGCAACAGTCCGCTCATGTCACGGGCCCGCCCATCAGTTCGATCGGCGTATGCCCGGCCGCGGCCTTGGCGGCGCGGGTGCCGAGATAGGCCGCAATGACGGCCGGATTCGCCGTGACCTCGCGCGGACTGCCGCGCGCGATCTCCTTGCCCTGATGGAACACCACGACGCGGCTCGCCAGCGACATGATGACTTCCATGATGTGCTCGACGATCACGAGCGTAATGCCGGAGCGGTGGATGTCACGCACCAGGTCGATCGCGAGTTGCACCTCGCGCTGGGTCAGGCCGGCCATGGCTTCGTCCAGCAGCAGCACCTTCGGCTCGGTCGCGAGTGCGCGTGCGATCTCGAGCCGCTTGCGGCCGGGCGTGCCGAGCGAACGCGCCGGCGCATCCGCCAGCCGGCTCATGCCGACGCGCTCCAGCACCGCGCGGGCCTTGGTTTCGGCCTCCTTGCGATGCGGCGTGCGCAGGAACGCACCGATCATCACGTTTTCCAGCACCGTCATGCCTTCAAAGGTCTGCGGCACCTGGAAGGTGCGCGCCAGACCCAGCTGCGCCCGCGCTTCCGGCGTCATGGCGGTGATGTCGTGGCCTTCGAACAGCACCTTGCCCGAAGTCGAGACGAGATCACCGGTCAGGCAATTGAAGAAGGTCGACTTCCCTGCACCGTTCGGGCCGATGAGGCCGAGAATGTCGCCCTGCTCCAGCGTGACGCTTGCGGCATCGACAGCCTTGAAGCTGCCGAAGGCTTTGGTGATGTCGCGGGCTTCAAGGAGCATTCGGTGCTCCCGCCGCCGGAACCTCAGCCGTCTTGCGTCTGGCCCACAGCCGGTTGATCAGCGCCAAAATGCCGCCCGGCTGGAAGCGCGCGATGATGACGATGATGGCGCCGTAGACGACGAAGGTAAGTCCCGCGCCCTTGCCGCCGAGCAGATTGTTGGAGACCTCCTCCAGCGGCACCAAGATGGCGGCACCCACCAAT
>JACDAG010000694.1 GCA_013695565.1 Bradyrhizobium sp. | reverse complement strand
CTGCTGGCCGATACCGGTCGGGCGATCGCCGGCTTTGCCAAACTGGCGCGGGCGCACCGCAACACCGCGGTGGTCGGCCGCACCTGGCTGCAGCACGCGCTGCCGATGCCGTTCGGGCTCAAGCTCGCGGAATATGCCGCAGCCTTGCATCGCTCGCAGGCGCGGCTGCGGCGGTTACGCACCGAGACGCTGGCGCTGCAATTCGGCGGCGCCGCCGGCACCCTCGCCGCCCTCGGCGACAAGGGATTGGCGGTCGCCGAACGGCTGGCGCAGGAATTGAACCTGCAACTGCCCGAGGCCCCCTGGCACACCCATCGCGACCGCATCGCGGAAGCCGCTTCGGTATGCGCCATTCTCGCCGGCACCTGCGGCAAGATCGCACGCGACGTTTCGCTGATGATGCAGACCGATGTCGGCGAAGCCTTCGAGCCCTCGGGCGAAGGCCGCGGCGGCTCGTCCACCATGCCGCACAAACGCAACCCGGTGGCGGCCGCGACCGCGCTTGCCGCCGCCACCATGGTGCCCAATCTGGCGGCAACAATTTTTGCCGCCCAGGTGCAGGACCACGAACGCAGCGCCGGGCCCTGGCATGCGGAGTGGCCGACCTTGCCAACATTGCTGCTGGTCACCTCGGGAGCACTGGCCGCCATCGTCGATATCGCCGAAGGGCTGGAAATCGATGTTGTCAGGATGCGCGCCAACCTCGACGCCACCGGCGGGCTGATCATGGCGGAGGCGGTAACGTTCGCGCTTGCCGAAATGATCGGCAAGAGCGACGCGCATCATCTGATCGAAGCAGCCAGCAAGAAGGCGGTTGCCGACAAGAAGCATCTGCGCGACGTGCTGACGGCGGATGCAAAGATCACCGCGCAGCTCAGCGCCGACCGAATAGCAGAACTGTTCGAGCCGATGGCCTATCAGGGCGTCTCGCAAACCCTGATCGACCGCCTGCTCGCTTCACTGGACGAGAAATAAGACCTATAAACGCCGTCATTGCGAGGAGCGAAGCGACGAAGCAATCCACACTTTCTTTCTGTGGCAAGATGGATTGCTTCGCTCCGCTCGCAATGACGGGCACTAATATACGGAATTTGCCATGCCGATGATCGACGCCGACGGGTGCCTGCTCAACGTTTCCGTCGAAGGCCGCGACGGCGGACCGACGCTGATGCTGTCGAACTCGCTCGGTTCCACCCTGCAGATGTGGGAGCCGCAGATGAAGGCGCTGACGCAGATCTTTCGCGTCATCCGCTACGACCGGCGCGGCCACGGCAAATCCGGCGTGCCGCCCGGCCCCTATTCGATGGAGCGGTTCGGCCGCGACGTGCTGGCGATCCTCGACGACCTCAATATTGCGAAGACTCTTTGGTGCGGCCTGTCGATGGGCGGCATGGTCGGGCAATGGCTGGGCGCCAACGCACCTGACAGATTCGGCAAGATCATCCTCGCCAATACCGCTTGCCACTATCCGGACCCGACCAACTGGCACAACCGCATCAAGGCCGTGAAGGAAGGCGGCATCGCCGGGGTCGCCGATGCCGTGATGGCCAACTGGCTGACGGCGGATTTTCGCGAGCGCGAGCCGCAGATCACCGCGAACCTGAAGGCGATGATGCTGACGACGCCGGTCGAGGGCTATATCGCCTGCTGCGAGGCGCTGTCGACGCTCGATAACCGCGAGCTGCTGCCGAAGATCAAAAGTCCGACGCTGGTGATCGCGGGGCGTCACGACATGTCGACGCCGGTCGCGGCCGGCGAATTGATCCGCAGCCAGATTCCCGGCGCCAGCATGACGATCCTGGACGCCGCGCATATTTCCAACATCGAGCAACCGCATGCCTTCACCGACGCGGTGGTCGGTTTCCTGACGCAACGCTGAACGCTAACAACGACATTGCGAGCGCAGCGAAGCAATCCATTCACCTCCGCAAAGGAAGAGTGGATTGCTTCGTCGCTTCGCTCCTCGCAATGACGGGAAGGAGAAATTCCATGGACGACGACAAGCGCCGCGACAACGGCATGACCCAGCGCCGGAAGGTGCTCGGCAATGAATGGGTCGACAAATCGATCAAGAACCGCAACGCGTTCAACACCGATTTCCAGGATCTGATTACGCGTTATGCCTGGGGCGATATCTGGACCCGGCCGCATTTCGACCACCGCACCCGCCGCGTGCTTGTGATCGGCACCATGGTCGCGCTCGGCCAGTGGGATGAATTCCGCCTCCACGTGCGCGCAGCCCTCAGCGAGGGCGGCTTCACGCCTGATGACATCAGGGAGATCATCCTGCAGCAGGCGATCTATTGCGGTGTGCCCGCGGCCAACCACGCCGTCAAGGAAGCCGGCTTGATCATCGCTGAACTAGGTCTGCTGAAGGGTTAGTTCGCCTGAGGCAGCGTCGGCGGCCGCCGGCTTCTTCGCCGGCGGTTCGATCAGCATCACGATCACGGTGCCGAGCATCATCAAGAGTTCGGCCGCATGCATCCGAAGGGCTGCAAGCTCGCCGGCTTGCGAGGCCAACAACATACCCGCAAAGCTGATCACGCTGCCGATCGCCAGTGCCATGCCGAGCGCTTCATTAGCGCCGCCGCTCTTGCGGATCGAGGTGCGGATGACGAATACGAGGAACACCGCAAAGAACGCCACAACGGTCATGCGGCCGAGCGCCAACAGCCAGGCGAAGCGAACCGTGGCCATGCCCGCCAGTTGCAAATGATCGCTGATGAACAGCGCGAACGAGATGTTCGGCCGGTCGTAAAGACCATGGATCGGCGAAACCATGATCTTGAACGCGATCATGGTCCAGGCCGGAATGAAATAAGCTGCCAAGAGCGCGCCGCTGAGTGAACTGATCCGCCAGTTTTTGGCCATGTCGCTTCCCGTTTTGTCGCGCCGCGCTTCGAGGCGGCGGTTTGGGTGCGACGTAACTCCCTTAAACTGGGAGCGGCAATTTAAACCATTTGTTTACCTTAATCGGCCGGGTGGCTGGTGGCCCGCACAAGGAAAAGCCCCACCTTTCGGCGGGGCCTTTCTTACTCTCGCTTCACGTCCGAACTAACGGTCCATCTCGGGGTTCTGCCCGGGTTTCTCGTCCTGACGACGGCTCGGATCCTGTTGCTGCTGGCCGGGCTTTTGACCACCGCCCTGCTGCTGCTGACCCGGCTTCTGACCCGGGGTTTGATTCTGCTGGCCCGGCTTCTGGGTCGGGTTGCTCATATGGGGATCTCCCTTGTTGAACGCAGTCGGGATCAACGGAAAGTCCGGGCTTTGGTTGCGGGGGAACACCGGTTCCGGCGGGATGATTGCGCGGCAAAGCCGTGTTGGCATTGTGACCAAGGAACCGCCGCCGAAAACTAGCTCTGTACAAGCCCTTTAAGCCGCAGCCAGCGCTGTTGCCGCCCCCGGTTCCAAACTGTAAGAAAAACGATACGACGCGTTGGACAAGGCTGCCGGGGGCCCCGCCGCGTCGCTCTCGAGATACGGCAGCGCATGGATTATTTCGCCCAGCAATTGATCAACGGCCTTGTGCTCGGCTCGATCTACGGCCTGATCGCCATCGGCTATACCATGGTTTATGGCATTGTCGGCATGATCAATTTCGCCCATGGCGATATTTTCATGATCGGCGGCTTCATCGCCCTGATCACGTTCCTGATCCTGGTCTCGTTCGGCCTGA
This sequence comes from Bradyrhizobium sp., assembly GCA_013695565.1. GTDB lineage: Bacteria > Pseudomonadota > Alphaproteobacteria > Rhizobiales > Xanthobacteraceae > Bradyrhizobium. Next base: position 3,304 of record JACDAG010000694.1, on the reverse strand, counting down.
CCGCTATCCCGCTGATCCTGCTGATCGTGCTGCTGGTCTCGATGGCGATCACCGCGCTCTATGGCTGGACGGTGGAGCGCATCGCCTACCGGCCGCTGCGGCATTCGTTCCGCCTCGCCCCGATGCTCTCGGCGATCGGTATGTCATTCGTGCTGACCAATTATTCCCAGGTCTCGCAGGGCGCGCGCGTCAAGCCGGTGCCGCCGATCATCACCGGCGGCTACACGCTGCATGAAGGTCCCGGCGGCTTCGTGGTGCAATTGTCCAACATCCAGATCATCGTCGTAATCACGACGGTCGTGCTGCTCGCGCTGTTCACCTGGCTGGTTTCGAGTACCCGGCTCGGCCGCGACATGCGCGCCTGCGAGCAGGACCAGACCATGGCAGCACTGCTCGGCGTCGACGTCGACCGCACCATCTCGATGACCTTCGTGATCGGGGCCGCACTCGCCGCCGTCGCCGGCATGATGTACCTGCTCTATTACGGCTTGGTCGATTTCTTCATGGGCTTCGTCGCCGGCATCAAGGCATTCACCGCCGCCGTCCTCGGCGGCATCGGCTCGTTGCCCGGCGCGATGCTGGGCGGTCTTCTGATCGGATTGATCGAGACACTGTGGTCGGCCTACTTCTCGGTCGAGTACAAGGACGTCGCGGCGTTCTCGATCCTCATCGTGGTACTGATCTTCCTTCCGACCGGCCTGCTCGGCCGGCCCGAAGTCGAAAAAGTCTGACGGGCCCCCGCGTGAACGCGACCCCCGCCTCCATGCAAGCCTCACGCGCCCCCGGCGTCGCCTTCATCTTCAAGAAAGCCCTGATCAGCGCGCTGGTCGCGCTCGTGCTGTTTTCGCTGATGATCGGCGTGCGCACCGAACCGGGACCACAGGGACTATTGATCTACGAAACCCGGTTCGGCGAACTTGCCGCCATGGTCGCGACCGTGTTCGGCGGCAGCATCGTGGTCGAATTGCTGCGGCAATGGTGGGGACCGGTCGGCACTGTGCGCGTCGTGCCGCCCCAGGTGACATCCGCGCTTGCGGTAGCAGGCCGCTGGGTGGCGCCGGTGCTGCTGGTCTTCACCTTCCTGGTGCCGGTCATTTTCTACAACGAACGCTACATCCTCGACCTCGGCATCCTCGTGCTCACTTACGTGATGCTGGGATGGGGATTGAACGTGGTGGTCGGCCTCGCCGGCCTGCTCGATCTCGGCTATGTCGCATTCTATGCGGTCGGCGCCTATTCCTACGCACTGCTCGCGACCAATTTCGGATTGTCGTTCTGGGTCTGCCTGCCGCTCGCCGGCATCCTGGCGGCCTTCTGGGGCGTGTTGCTCGGCTTTCCCGTGCTGCGATTGCGCGGCGATTATCTCGCCATCGTCACGCTGGCGTTCGGCGAGATCATCCGCCTCGTCATCATCAACTGGCAAAGCCTGACCGGCGGGCCGAACGGCGTCACCGGCATTCCGCGGCCGACCATGTTCGGGATTCCGTTGTCGCCCGGCGACGATGGCCTCGCCGCCCTGCTCGGCATCGAATTCTCGCCGACCCACCGCATTGTCTTCCTGTTCTATCTGATCCTGGCGCTGGCACTGCTCACCAACTGGGTGACGATCCGCTTGCGGCGACTTCCCATCGGCCGCGCCTGGGAAGCCTTGCGCGAGGACGAAGTCGCCTGCCGCGCGCTCGGCATCAACACCACGACGACCAAGCTGACGGCGTTTGCGACCGGTGCGATGTTCGGCGGTTTTGCCGGCGCCTTCTTTGCGACGCGACAAGGCTTCATCAGCCCGGAATCCTTCACCTTCCAGGAATCGGCGCTGGTGCTGGCGATCGTGGTGCTCGGCGGCATGGGCTCGCAGCTCGGCGTGGCGCTGGCCGCACTCGCGATGATCGGCGGCTTCGAACTGTTCCGCGGGCTCGACCAGTATCGCATGCTGGTGTTCGGCATGGCGATGGTGCTCCTGATGATCTGGCGCCCGCGCGGGCTGATCGGCCATCGCGCGCCGACCGTGTTCCTGGAACGCAACCAGGCGATATCGTCCGACCTCGTCAAGGAGGGGCACGGATGAGCGTCGATCCCATCCTTTTCGTCGATCATCTGTCGATGCGCTTCGGCGGCATCGTCGCCGTCAACGATCTCTCGTTCGGCGCCGAACGGCGCCAGATCACGGCGCTGATCGGACCGAACGGCGCCGGCAAGACCACCGTGTTCAACTGCATCACCGGCTTCTACAAGCCGACCAGCGGCAGCATGCGGCTTAAACATGATGACGGCCACAAGATCCAGCTCGAACAGCTCAACGACTTCCGGATTTCCAAACAGGCGAAGGTCGCGCGCACGTTCCAGAACATCCGGCTGTTCCCCGGCATGACGGCGCTGGAGAATCTGATGGTGGCGCAGCACAATGCGCTGATGCGCGCCTCGGGCCTCACCTTTCTCGGGCTGATCGGCGCACCGTCCTGGCGTGTCGCGGAGAAAAAGGCGATCGATCTGGCGCGGACCTGGCTGGAGCGCATCGACCTGCTGGACCGCGCCGACGATGCCGCCGGCAACCTTCCTTACGGCGATCAGCGCCGTCTCGAAATCGCGCGCGCGATGTGCACCGAACCGGCGCTGCTCTGCCTCGATGAGCCGGCCGCCGGACTGAACGCGCGGGAGAGCGCAAGCTTGAGCGAACTGCTGCTATCGATTCGTGCCGAACAGGGCACGTCGATCCTGCTGATCGAGCATGACATGTCGGTGGTGATGGAAATCTCCGACCACGTCGTCGTGATGGATTACGGCGTCAAGATCGCCGAAGGGACGCCGCAGCATGTGCGCGACGATCCCAAGGTGATCGCCGCCTATCTCGGCGCCGACGAGGAGGAAGCGATTGCCGTGATGGAGAGCGGAACGTGACCGCGTCATCCACGACGCCCCTGCTCGCGATCCGGTCCTTGCGCGCGGCCTACGGCAAGATCGAGGCCCTGAAGGGCGTCGACATCGAGATCAATGCCGGCGAGATCGTGGCCTTGATCGGCGCCAATGGCGCCGGCAAATCGACCCTGATGATGACGGTGTTCGGCAGGCCCCGCGCCCGCTCGGGCCGGATCGAGTTCGACGGCCAGGACATCACCGGCGTGCCGACGCACGAGATCGCGCGGCTGCGCATCGCCCAGTCCCCCGAAGGCCGCCGGATTTTCCCGCGCATGAGCGTGGCGGAAAACCTGCAGATGGGCGCGGATGCCACCGATTCCAGCGAGGCCGACCGCGCCAGCGGCCTGGAGCGCATCTTCACCCTGTTTCCGCGGCTCAAGGAGCGCATGAC
>JACDAG010000693.1 GCA_013695565.1 Bradyrhizobium sp. | reverse complement strand
TACGCGGTCGATTACGACGGCGACGGCCATCGCAATCTCCTGAGCAGCGTGCCCGACGTGATCGGCTCGACCGCGAATTACATCGCCAACGGATTGAAATGGCGGCGCGGCGAGCCGTGGCTGCAGGAAGTGCGCGCGCCGCAAAACCTTCCCTGGGATCAGGCCGACCTCACCATCAAGCTGCCGCGCTCGAAATGGGCGCAACTCGGCGTCACCTATCCCGACGGCAAGGCGCTACCGAACGACGATTTGCCGGCATCGCTGCTGCTGCCTATGGGCCGCACCGGCCCGGCATTTCTCGCTTATGCCAATTTCGCCGCCTACACCGAATGGAACAACTCGCTGATCTATTCGACCACCGCCGGCTATCTCGCGACCCGCATCGCGGGCGCGGCGCCGATGCGCCAGCCGAGCACGCCGGTGGTGCAACTGCCGTTCAATGAGCTGAAGGAATTGCAGCAGCTATTGGTCCGCACCGGCTTCAATGTTGGCAAGGTCGATGGCATCATGGGACAGCTGAGCCGCACCGCCGTTAAGGCGATGCAGGTCAAATACGGGCTGCCGGCGGATTCCTGGCCGACGCCGGAATTGCTGGCGCGGATGCGCGGGCCGCGCGCCGAGCCCGCCGCGATGGCGTTGCCGCAGGCGCGGTGAGGTTAGCCGCGCTCGTTGTGCTCCCTCGCCCCGTTTTTTACGGGGAGAGGGTTGGGGTGAGGGGCTGCCTCCGCAGACTCGAAGGATATTAATTCGCGGAGAGCCCCCTCACCCGCCGCGCAAGAGCGCGTCGGCCTCTCCCCGCAAGCGGGGCGAGGCAAGGTGCGCCTGCCGAAAATATTTGACTGCATCTCCTGCACCCCAAGCGTTGTAATTCCCTCTTCCTCGCCCCACTTGCAGCAACGCAGTCTCTGCACGCCATAAAATTCCACACAACGAAAAGAGCATCACATGTCTTTTTACGACGCCACCGTCCCCGCCTTCCTGCAAATTCTCGGCAGCCTCAACGGCCTGCTCACCAAGGCCGAGGCGCATTGCGAGGCGAAGAAAATCCAGCCCGACGTGCTGTTCAATGCGCGGCTGTTCCCGGACATGCTGCCGCTGAGCAAGCAGGTTCAGCTGGTGTGCGACTTTGCCGCCAAGGGCTGCGCGCGGCTGACCCATAGCGAGGTGCCGTCGACGCCGGACGCCGAAAAGACCTTTGCGGAATTGAAGGCGCGGCTCGCCAAGACGATCGAATACGTCAAGGCGTTCAAGCCGGAGCAGTTCGAAGGCGGCGATACCAAGGACGTCACCTTCCCGGTCGGTCCCAACAATTCCATGACGCTGAAGGGCCAGCAATTCCTCAACGGTTTTGCCTTCCCGAATTTCTATTTCCATGCCGCCACCACCCACGGCATCCTGCGCCACAACAGCGTCGAAATCGGCAAGCTCGATTTCCTGGGGGTGTAAGCCTCTCCCGTCATTCCGGGGCGCGCAAAGCGAGAACCCGGAATCTCGAGATTCCGGGTTCAGTCCTGCGGACTGCCCCGGAATGACTCGAAAAATTGGTCGACCCCCGTCATTGCGAGGAGCGAAGCGACGAAGCAATCCATTCTTTTCTTTGCGCGGTAGGATGGATTGCTTCGCGGAGCCTGTCATCGGGCGCGCATTCGCGCGACCCGTTGGCTCGCAATGACGGAATATAAATAAAAAACTATCTGGGAGACCACTCATGTCCACCACCACACACGCGCCGAAGACGATCAATCCTTCCGCGTCGCTTCACGCAGAAACGCTCGGACTCGCCCCGGGCCGCGACCGCCTGCAAGGCCGCCGCATCATCGTGGTCGGGGCCGGCCAGCGAAAGATCATCGACGAGGAGCCGCCGATCGGCAACGGCCGCGCGATGTCGGTGTTGTTCGCACGCGAAGGCGCGCATGTCGCCTGCATCGACGTCAGCAAGGAAGCCGCCGACAACACGGTCGCGCAAATCACGAGCGAAGGCGGCAAGGCGTTTACAGATGTGGTCGATGTCTCCGACGCCTCGGCCATCGCAGCGGCGGTGGAGCGTTGCGCGAAGCAACTCGGCGGCCTCGACGGGCTGGCGCTCAATGTCGGCATTTCCTGCGGGCTGTCGCTGCCCAAGATGACGGCGGAAGCCTGGGACAAGGATTACGCCGTCAACGTGCGCAGCCACATGCTGTTCGCGCAGAAGGCGCTCGAAGTCATGTCGCCGGGCGGCGCAATCACGCTGACCTCGTCGATGGCGAGCCAGCGCGCCAATGGCCGCAACCCGGCATATGAATCCTCCAAGGCCGCCCAGATCGCGCTCGGCCGCGCCATCGCGCGTTCCGGCGAGGACAAGGGCATTCGCTGCAATGTGATCGCGCCGGGCTTTATCGACTCGCCGATGGGCCGCGATGCCAGCCGCAGGCGCGCCGATCGCGCGCTCACGGTGCCGTTCGGGCGCCAGGGCACCGGCTGGGAGGTGGCCTATGCTGCGCTGTTCCTGATTTCGAATGAATCATCCTATGTCAACGCCCACACCTTGTTCCTCGACGCCGGCCATATGGCGGGCATTGTGCGCGGCTAGCCTGCGCCAGCCGAATGGCTGGGGCATTGCGCAATCCGCCGTAATGCCCAACTGTTGTCAATCATCCACCTCCTCGGAAATCCCTTCATGAGCCAGACCAAACTCTTCGAGCCCTACAAGCTTGGCCCGATCACGCTGCCGAACCGCCTGGTGATGGCGCCCCTGACCCGCAACCGCGCGGTGCCGCCCGGCATGGTGCCGAGCGAACTCGCCATCGACTATTACGGCCAGCGCGCCTCGGCCGGCCTGTTGATCACCGAAGCGAGCCAGGTTTCGCAGCAGGGCCAGGGCTACCAGGATACGCCCGGCATCTATTCCAAGGAGCAGGTCGCGGGCTGGCGCAAGGTCACCGACCGCGTGCATGAAAAGGGCGGGCGCATCTTCATCCAGATCTGGCATGTCGGCCGCGTCTCGCATGATTCATTGCAGCCCGGCGGCGGCAAGCCGGTGGCGCCGTCCGCGATCCGCGCCAAGGGCAAGACGTTTGTCAACGGCACCTTCGCCGACATCACCGAGCCGCGCGCGCTGGAGCTCTCGGAAATTCCAGGGATCATCGAAGACTTCAAGCGCGGCACCGAGAATGCGATTGCCGCCGGCTTCGACGGCATCGAAATCCACGGCGCCAACGGCTACCTGCTCGACCAGTTTGCCAAGGACGGCACCAACAAGCGCACCGACGCCTATGGCGGGTCGATCGAGAACCGCGCCAAGCTGATGCTGGAAGTGTCGAGGGTAGTGGCCGCGATCGCGGGCCCCGAACGCACCGGCATCCGCGTTTCGCCGGTGACGCCGGCCAATGACGTCTCCGACAGCAATCCGCAGCCGCTGTTCGATCATATCGTCGACCAGCTCAACGCGCTGAAACTCACTTATATCCACGTCATCGAGGGCGCCACCGGCGGGCCGCGCGGTAACGCGCCGTTCGACTATACTTCGCTGCGCAAGCGCTTCAAGCAGGCCTATATGGCCAACAATGGCTACGATTTCGACCTCGCGACAAAAGTGCTCGCGGCCGATACGGCCGATTTGATCGCGTTCGGAAAGCCGTTCATCTCCAATCCCGACCTGGTCGAGCGCCTGAAGCAGGGCGCACCATTGAACGCGTTCGACAAGGCGACGTTCTACGGCGGCGGCGCCAAGGGGTACACGGATTATCCGTCGCTCGGGGCGAAGCAGGCGGCGGAGTAAGGCTCCGCTCTTTCCTCGTCATTGCCTGCGACAAACGCGAAGCGTTTGCGCAAGGGAGCGAAGCGACGAAGCAATCCATCTATCCGTTATGCCGCGCTATGGATTGCTTCGCTTCGCTCGCAATGACGAAACAAAAAGGCCGGGATCGCTCCCGGCCTTTCGTCGTTTTGCATCACTCGCAGTGTAGAACCTTACTTCGCTTCCGCCCGCTTCGGGGGCGTGGCCGGCCACGACTTCACCAGCGTGTCGTAGTCGACGGTTTCACCCTTCGGCTTTTCGTTCGCCAGCTTGCGCTGGGGAGCGATGTTGCCGTCCTTCTCCGACTTGGCGAACCAGAATTCGGCGGTTTCCTTCTTGTTCAGCTTCGGCCCGCACTCCTTCTGCACGCCGGACTTCTCAAGACGTTCCAGCACCGAGTCCTGCGCTGCTGCCAGCGCATCCATCGCCGCTTGCGGCGTCTTCGCACCGGACGACGCGTCGCCGATGTTCTGCCACCACAATTGCGCGAGCTTCGGATAGTCAGGCACGTTGTTGCCGGTCGGGGTCCACTGCACGCGCGCGGGCGAGCGGTAGAACTCGATCAGGCCGCCGAGCTTCGGCGCGCGTTCAGTAAAGGACTTGTCCCAGATATCGGACTCACGAATGAAGGTGAGACCGACATGGCTCTTCTTCAAGCTCACCGACTTCGAGGTGATGAACTGCAGATAGAGCCAGGCCGCCTTGCGGCGATCCGCCGGGGTCGACTTCAAGAGCGTCGCCGAGCCGGCGTCCTGGTAGCCGAGCTTCATGCCTTCCTTCCAGTACGAGCCGTGCGGCGACGGCGCCATACGCCACTTCGGCGTACCGTCCGCGTTCACGACGGATATACCGGGCTTCACCATGTCGGCGGTGAAGGCGGTGTACCAGAATATCTGCTGGGCGATGTTGCCTTGGGCCGGCACCGGTCCAGCTTCGCCGAAGGTCATGCCTTGCGCCTGCGGCGGGGCATACTTCTTCATCCAGTCGAGATATTTGACGATCGAATAGACCGCCGCCGGACCGTTGGTATCACCGCCGCGCTCGACGGATGAACCCACCGGACGGCAACCTTCCATGCGGATGCCCCATTCGTCGACCGGCTTGCCGTTCGGAATGCCCTTGTCGCCGTTGCCGGCCATCGACAACCACGCGTCGGTGAACCGCCAGCCGAGCGAGGGATCCTTCTTGCCGTAGTCCATGTGACCATAGACCTTGGTGCCGTTGATCTCCTTGATGTCGTTGGTGAAGAACTCGGCGATGTCTTCATAGGCCGACCAGTTCACGGGCACGCCGAGATCGTAGCCATACTTGGCCTTGAACTTGGCCTTGTAGTCCGGATTGGAGAACCAGTCGTAGCGGAGCCAATAGAGGTTCGCGAACTGCTGGACCGGCAACTGATAGAGCTTGCCGTCCGGCGCCGTGGTGAAGGATTTGCCGATGAAGTCGTTGACGTCGAGCCCGGGGTTGGTGACGTCCTTGCCCTCGCCGGTCATGTAATCCGACAGCACGACCGTCTGGTCGTAGCGGAAGTGGGTGCCGATCAGGTCCGAATCGTTGATCCAGCCGTCATAGACGTTCTTGCCGGACTGCATCTGGGTTTGCAGCTTTTCGACCACGTCTCCTTCCTGGATCAGATCGTGCTTGAGCTTGATCCCGGTGATCTCGGTGAAGGCTTTTGCCAGCGTCTTGGATTCGTATTCGTGCGTCGTGATCGTTTCCGACACGACGTTGATTTCCATTCCTTTGAAGGGTGCGGCGGCCTTTTCGAACCACTGCAGTTCCTTCAGCTGGTCGGCCTTCGACAGCGTCGAGGGCTGGAATTCGCTGTCGATCCATCTTTGATTGACGGCGTCGTCCGCACGCGCGGGCGCGGCAATGGTCACGGATGCCGCGATCAGCGCTGCCGCGCTGGTCATCGTCAGAAAGCTCTCCTTGGTCAAGGAACCATTCCTTCCTCTGTAACGTCGCATGTTGAGTCCTCCGGTTGCAGCGACAAACAATTTTCAGGCCCGGGTTGATCCCGGATCTGTCTTTTTTCGCTTCATCAGACGGTGCGGAAAATCGCCACGGCTGAAGCAAGCGAAATCACGGTTGCGAGCCACAGGCTCGATATTTCAACGCCCTCTCCGATCGGCAGCGTGAAAAGCGGATTGATGCCGACGAAGGCGATCCACAACAGATGGATGACGGCGGCGAGCACCAGCGAGATGAACAGCCGGTCGCCGCGCGTGGTCGGAATCCGAAATATCCCGATCCGTTCGGCTTCGGGATAGGCGGCCGCAAGCCAGGTCATCACGCCGAGCGTCAATGACAGCATCACGAAGAAGATCGCGGTCGGGAGCGTCCAGGCCATCCATGCGATGTGTTCCATGGCCTATCTCCCACCACACGATGCGGTGCGTCCCCTCTCCCCGCTTGCGGGGTCGAGACGAGCGAAGCTCGCTATTAGAGGGTTGGGGTGAGGGGTGCTCTCCGCGGGGACGGACTCGCG
>JACDAG010000682.1 GCA_013695565.1 Bradyrhizobium sp. | reverse complement strand
CCAGCTGCGCCAACCGTGCTTCCAGTGCCTCGCCGCCGGTTGCCGCCGCTGATAGCGCGTGGTGGACGTCGGCGAAATGCGCACCGGCCTGCGGGAAATATCGATCGCCATAGGCGGCAACGTCGCGCCAATGCGGCTCCAGACCGGATTTTCCGGCCAGCGACAACCGCCACAGCAGTGAGGCGCCATCGGTGAAAATATTCAACGGCGGATAGGGTCGGTCGGCCGGCTTGATTTGTTGCTCGTAGATCGCAAGTGCGGTGTCGAGATCGCCTTCGTCGAGCGCGGTGAGTGAGATATGCCACCAGAGATGCCCGTGCAGAAAACTCCTGCGGTCATGCGCGGGCAACCAGCCCGACAGAAACTGCCGGCCCGCCGCCATGTCGCCCTGCTCGAACATCGCGTGCGACAGGCCGTGCGCGGCGTTGGCGTTTGCGGCCCGCAATCCCATCGCGCGTTCGCTCAAAGCGCGTCCGGTGGTGAGGTTGCCGGCTTCGGTATGCGACCAGCCGAGATAGCTCAGGAACCACCAGTCCTCGCCATAATGTGTAGCGGCGCGTTCGCACACCGCGAGCTTGGCGGCGTCATGGTCGGGGCGGCCTGAAAACGCGTAGAGGCCGAAGGCGCCGAGCAACATCGACAGCACCAGCGCATCGCGGGGATATTCCTCGAGATGCGCTTCGGCACCGCTCATGGCGACTTTCGGCTTTCCCTCGATCACGGCGGCCATGATCTCGATGTGCTGGCGCTCACGCGCGTCCGCGCTGGTGGCCAGTTGCCTTGCATGTGCGGCCATGCTGCGCGCTTCGCTTGCCTGCATATTGAGCTGGTGCAGACGCGCGCGCGCGATATGCGCCAGCGCGAAACCGGCGTCCTCCTGGATCGCGCGGTCGAAGGCGTCTTCGGCCCCATGCCAGGCCGAAAGCATGCAATCCATGCCGTCGCGATAATGCGCGGCGGCGCGGTCGGAAGCGGTGGTCAGCGGCAGATCATATCGGTCCCGGTTCATTTTCTCGTTCCATGACGCGCGTGGGGAACGCCAAGCCTAGCAGAGACATGACCGGCGACAGCGATAATATTGTGACTGTGCGCTGCGAAGCGGTTGAGCCGATGCCGATCCGCCGCTAGCGTGCGGCAGCGAGGGCTGCAGGGGAAATGACCGAACAATCGCCGGAAATCGAGACGCCGAAGGCGGGTGCGGTCGCGGAGCCGGCAATGCCGCCTGAAGCGCCCGCAAGCCCGGTGGTCGCCGACATGCCGCTGCTGCGCATCGAGGGGGTCGGCAAGAAGTTCGGCAATTTCCGTGCGGTGGACCGGCTGTCGCTGGATATCCGCGCCGGCGAGTTCTTTGCGCTGCTCGGCCCGAGCGGCTGCGGCAAGACCACGCTGCTGCGCGTGCTCGCCGGGTTCGAGACGCCGGACGAAGGCCGCATCCTGCTCGGGGGCAAGGACATTGCGCAGGTGCCGCCGCATCTGCGCCCGGTCAACATGATGTTCCAGAACTACGCGCTGTTTCCGCATCTCTCGGTGCAGGACAACATCGCCTTCGGCCTGAAACGCGGCGGCATGCCGCGCGCAGAGATCGCCACGCGCGTCGCCGAGATGGTTGCGCTGGTCAAGCTCGACGGCATGGAGAAGCGCAAGCCGGATCAACTTTCCGGCGGCCAGAAGCAGCGCGTGGCGCTGGCGCGCTCGCTGGCGCGCCGTCCGCAGGTGCTGCTGCTCGACGAACCGCTCGCCGCCCTCGACAAGAAGCTGCGCGAGAGCACGCAGCTGGAACTGATGGACTTGCAGCGGCGTCTGGGCATGACCTTCATCATCGTCACCCACGACCAGGAAGAGGCGATGACGGTGGCCAACCGGATAGGCGTCATGGACGCGGGCCGGCTCGAACAGGTCGCGACCCCGCGCGATCTCTACGAGGCGCCGCGCTCGCGCTGGGTCGCCGAGTTCATCGGCGACGTCAATCTGTTCGATGGCGAGGTCAGCGGGCGCGAGCATTACCGGCTGATGATCACGACCAAAGACGGCGGCACGCTCGCGGTCGCCGAGCCGCGCCAGCGGGTCACCAAAACGACGGTCTGCGTCGCGATCCGGCCCGAAAAGGTCAAGCTGTCGCGCCGCGGGCCGGTGGCGGATGCGGCCAATGCCTATGCGATCAACCGGCTCGAGGGTGTCGTCACCGATGTCGGCTATCTCGGCGGGCTCACCGTCTACAAGGTCAAGCTCGATTCCGGCGCGGTGATACGCTCCTCGATGGCCAACACCGCGCGGATCGATATCGATGCCTATCTCGTCGGCCAGCGCGTGGTGGCGTGGTTCACGCCCGACGATTGCGTGGTGCTGGAACAATGAGCGCGCGCAGCATCTTCGCCCGCCCGGCGCGTTACGCCGCGATCGTCCCCTATCTGTGGATGGTGCTGTTCTTCCTGGTGCCATTCGGCTTCGTGCTGAAAATAAGCCTGTCGCAGACCGCGATCGCGCAGCCGCCCTATGTGCCGCTGTTCGATTTCACCGAGGGTTGGGCGGCGATCAAGGCAGCTTTTGGCGAATTGTCGCTGGACAATTTCAAGCTTTTGATTTCGGACAATCTCTATATCTCCTCCTATCTGCGCAGCGTCTTCGTCGCGGTGACCTCGACCGCGATCCTGCTGCTGATCGGCTATCCGATCGCCTACGGCATGGCGCGGCTGCCGCGACGCTGGCAGGGGATCGCGATGATGCTGGTCATCGTGCCGTTCTGGACCTCGTTCCTGATCCGGATCTATGCCTGGATCAACATCCTGCAGCATGACGGCCTGCTCAACAAAGTGCTGCTGGCGCTGCATATCGTCTCGACGCCGGTGGTGTGGCTGTCGACCGACAGCGCGATGTATATCGGCATCGTCTATTCCTATCTGCCGTTCATGATCCTGCCGCTGTACGCGACGCTCGCCAAAATGGATTTTGCGCTGCTCGAAGCCGCCTCCGATCTCGGCGCCTCGCCGGCACGGGCGTTCTGGCTGGTGACGTTCCCGTTGTCGCTGCCGGGCGTCGGCGCCGGCGCGCTGTTGTGCTTCATTCCGATCGTCGGCGAATTCGTGATCCCGGATCTTTTGGCCGGTTCCGGTTCGATGATGATCGGGCAGACGCTGTGGTTGGAGTTCTTCACCAACAAGGACTGGCCGGTCGCGTCCGCCGCCTCGGTCGCGCTGCTGCTGCTGTTGATCCCGCTGCTGCTGCTCTATGACCGCCTGCAGCGCCGCACGCTCCAGGGAGCCGGATGATGGCGCGCAAGGTCAACCGGATCTCGCCGTTCAACATCACCTCACTCGTGCTCGGGCTGGCATTCCTGTATCTGCCGATCGTCATCCTGGTCATCTATTCTTTCAACGCCTCGCGGCTGGTGACGGTGTGGGGCGGCTGGTCGCTGCGCTGGTACTATGAGTTCTTCAACGACCGCGCGATGCTGGATGCGGCCTGGATGAGCCTGCGTGTCGCCGCCGTCTCGGCAACCGTCGCGACGCTGCTCGGCACGCTCGCCGCGATCGGGCTGGCGCGGGGCGAGCGCTTCAAGGGCCGCTCGCTATTCTCAGGCATGCTTTATGCGCCGCTGGTGATGCCCGAAGTGATCTCCGGCCTGTCGCTGCTGCTGCTGTTCGTCGCGCTGAACGCCGAGCGCGGCTTCTGGACCGTGACCATCGCGCACACCACGCTGACGATGTGCTTCGTGACCGTCGTGGTGCAGTCGCGGCTGGCCTCGATCGATCGCAGTCTGGAGGAAGCCGCGATGGATCTCGGCTGCGATCCGGTGAGGGCGTTTCTCTCGGTGACGCTGCCGTTGATCATTCCGGCGATTGCGGCAGGCTGGATGCTGGCCTTCACGCTGTCGCTCGACGACGTCGTGATTGCGAGCTTTACGACAGGGCCAGGTTCGGCGACCTTGCCGATCCGAATCTATTCCGAGGTGCGGTTAGGGGTGAAGCCACAGATCAACGCGATCTGCACGATGGTGATTGCGCTGATCGCGGTGGTGATCGTGATGGCGTCCTTTGCCTCGAAGCTTTCCAGTTCGCGCGGCGAGAGCGCGGCGCCGTTGTGATACGTCATTCCGGGGCGATGCAAAGCATCGAACCCGGAATCTCGAGATTCCGGGTTCGCGTCTTCGACGCGCCCCGGAATGACGGAGTAACGAGACAAGCAAATGCTAATCAAAGCGATCCATACCCACATCCTC
>JACDAG010000677.1 GCA_013695565.1 Bradyrhizobium sp. | reverse complement strand
GCTCGATCTCTGGGAGCTCGAGCAGGACTCCAGGCTCGATGTCGGTCCGCTCGGCGTGTTCGCAGGCCCGTCGCTCAACGCATTCATGGCGCTGGGACCAAAGGTCTGGTCGAAGACGCGGGCGCGGATCAGCGAGCTGTTGCGGCATGACCATCCCGAGCTGCGCGACAACAAGGAATTGCGCGACCGGGTGCTGGTGCCGATGGCGGATGCAAAACTGCATCTGCCGTTCGCGGTTTCCGGTTACACCGATTTCTATTCCTCGAAGGAGCACGCCACCAATGTCGGCGTGATGTTTCGCGGCAAGGACAACGCGCTGCAGCCGAACTGACTGCATATGCCGATCGGCTACAACGGCCGCGCCTCGACCGTCGTCGTCAGCGGCACCAAGGTGCGCCGGCCGCGCGGGCAGCTGAAGCCACCGACCGCTGACGTGCCGAGCTTCGGGCCGTGCAAGCGGCTCGATTTCGAGTTGGAAATGGGTGTCGTCGTTGGACAGGCGTCAGCGATCGGCGAGATGCTGACCGAGAAGCAGGCCGGAGCGATGATCTTCGGCTTTGTCATCCTCAACGACTGGAGCGCGCGCGATATCCAGCAATGGGAATATGTGCCGCTGGGACCGTTCCAGGCCAAGGCCTTTGCGACCTCGATCAGCCCGTGGGTCGTGACAACAGAGGCGCTGGAGCCGTTTCGGCTGCATGGCCCAGTTCAGGATCCGCAGCCGCTGGCATATCTGCGCCAGGCGCAGCCGAACAATTACGACATGCAGCTCGATGTCGCCTTGCGCGCGGGCCCGATGAACGCGGCCGCGAAGATCTCCGGCACCAATTTCAAATACATGTACTGGTCGTCGGTGCAGCAATTGGTGCACCACGCCTCATCCGGTTGCGCCATGAATGTCGGCGATCTCTTAGGCAGCGGCACGATCTCCGGCCCGGAGAAGGATCAGCGCGGCAGCCTGCTCGAAATAAGCTGGAACGGCACCGAGCCGCTTGAACTGCCCGGCGGTGTCAAGCGCACGTTCCTGGAAGATGGCGATTCGCTGGTGATGCGCGGCTGGTGCCAGGGCGACGGCTATCGCGTCGGGTTCGGCGAGGTCGAAGGCACGATCACGCCGGCGGGGTGATTTCTCTCCGTCATTGCGAGCGAAGCGAAGCAATCCATCTCACAGCATAAAGAAAGAATGGATTGCTTCGTCGCTACGCTCCTCGCAATGACGGTGGAGAGAGTTCAGCGATTCTCCGGCGCAACGGCCCTGATCCGCGCCGAATGCGCCGCGACATCTTCCAGGCTGTATTTCAGGTGCACGCGCTTGTCTGACGGCAACTGCTTGGCAACGCAGACGCCGGGCCGCCGCTCGGTCGCGGGCCGGATCGGACGCGGTACAAAACCGCCGCCGCAGTTCGGGCAGACATTGTGCAGCTTGTTGTCGGCGCAGTCAGCGCAGAACGTGCATTCGTAGGAACATATCCGCGCTTCCGTCGCGTTCGGCGGCAGGTCCTTGTCGCAATATTCGCAGTTCGGCCGGAGTTGCAGCGCCATGACGGTCTCTTCGCGTTGATGTGAACGGGATGATCGCAAATTCGCCCGGATAAGATAATGGCGAATACCCCTCGATTTCGGCCATGGCCCTACCGCGCCAATTCCTTCAGCGGCAGCTTGGCGCTTTCCTTCAGCCGGTCGAGCACGATCGACGAGCGCACATGCGCCACACTCTGGTGCGGCATCAGCACGTTGTTGACGATATCGGACAGGCTCTTGAGGTCGCGCAGCACTGCCTTCAGCAGATAGTCGGCGTCGCCGGTCAGCGAATAGGCCTCCTGGATCGCATCGACGCGACCCACCAGCGCGCGAAACTTCTTGGCGTTGTCGGGCGAATGCGTCGCCAGCGTGATGTGGATGAAGGCGATCAGATTGAAGCCGAGCGCTTCGGAGGCGAGATCGGCGTGATAGCCCGCGATCACTTTCTCCTCCTCCAGCCGCATCCGCCGTCGCGAGCATTGCGACGCCGACAGGCCGACCAGATCGGCCAGTTGCTGGTTGGTCAGCCGGCCGTCGTCCTGCAGCGCGGCCAATATTTTGAGGTCGAAAGCGTCCACCGGGATCATGCGCGAAGTACCCATTTGATGCACGAAGTGTGCATGATGATAGCCAATCCCGCCTCCATTTGCATGCACATTGCGCCCGATATGGCGGAAACTCCTGACATCAAATCAGGGAGATTCCGCCATGGGTCCGTTTCCGCACGATGCCCCGGCCGCCATTGTGAGCGCCGACAACCCGATGGGCACCGACGGTTTTGAATTCGTCGAATACGCCCATCCCCGGCCCGAAGAGCTGCACGCGCTGTTCGAGCTGATGGGTTATGTGCCGGTCGCCCGCCACAAGACCAAGAAGATCACGGTCTATCGCCAGGGCGATATCAACTATCTCGTCAACGAAGCGCCCGGCACCCACGGTTTTGATTTCGTCGCCGCCCATGGCCCCTGCGCGCCGTCGATGGCGTTCCGTGTGGTTGATGCGAAGCAGGCTTTTGCGCGTGCGATCTCGCTCGGTGCGGAGCTTGCGGATATCCCGTCAGCGCGGAAGACGCTCGATGTGCCCGCCATCAAGGGCATCGGCGGCAGCCTGCTGTATTTCGTCGATCGCTACGGCGCCAAGGGTTCGGCCTATGACACCGAGTTCGAATGGCTCGGCGACAAGAACCCGCGTCCCGCCGGCGCCGGACTGTTCTACATCGATCACCTCACCCACAACGTCCATCGCGGCCGCATGGATGTCTGGACCGGCTTCTACACAAAACTGTTCAACTTCCGCCAGATCCGTTTCTTCGACATCGAGGGCCGCGCCTCCGGCCTGTTCTCGCGCGCGCTGACCAGCCCGGACGGCAAGATCCGGATTCCGATCAACGAGGACGCCGGCGATTCCGGCCAGATCGAGGAATATCTCAACACCTATCGCGGCGAAGGCATCCAGCACATCGCCTGCGGCGCGCAGGATATTTACGGCACGGTCGAGACGCTGCGTGCCGATGGCCTGCCGTTCATGCCGTCACCGCCCTTGACCTATTTCGAGAAGATCGATTCGCGCCTGCCGAGCCACGGTGAGGACGTGTCGCGCCTGCAACGCGACGGCATCCTGATCGACGGCGAAGGCGTCGTCGAAGGCGGCCACACCAAAGTGCTGCTGCAGATTTTTTCGGCGAATGCGATCGGGCCGATCTTCTTCGAATTCATCCAGCGCAAGGGCGATGATGGCTTCGGCGAGGGCAATTTCAAGGCGCTGTTCGAATCGATCGAGGAAGATCAGATTCGCAGGGGTGTGTTGAAGGTCGGCGCCTGATTCGTCATTGCGAGCGAAGCGAAGCAATCCAGAGTCGTGGGTGGGACTCTGGATTGCTTCGTCGCTTTGCTCCTCGCAATGACCGAGAACTACCGCCCCGCCTTCCACTCTTTCGTCAATTCCCCAATCTCCGCCTTCTCCGCATCTCTGATTACGGACGGCGTGCGCGAGAAGCGCGGCGCGGGCGCGGGCTGGGTTACGCCATGGCGTTCGACGAAAATCTTTCTTGCGGCGTTGTGCGGATGCTTCGGCGCTTCCGCCATGGTCAGGATCGGCGCAAAGCAGATATCGGTGCCTTCCATGATCTTGCACCAGTCTTCGCGGCTCTTGCTCTTGAACACTTTTGTGAGCTTTTCCTTCAGCGCCGGCCAGGCCTTGCGGTCCATCTGGGCGTCGAAATCGGCGTCGGTGAGGCCAGCATGCTCGCGCAGCAGCGCGTAGAATTGCGGCTCGATCGAGCCGATCGAGACGAAATTGCCGCAGGAACATTCATAGACGCCGTAGAAATGCGCGCCGCCGTCGAGGAAATTCTCCTCGCGGCCTTCGGTCCAGCGGCCGATCGCGGTCATGTCGAAAAACATCGACATCAGCGATGCCGCGCCGTCGCACATCGCGGCATCCACCACCTGGCCCTTGCCGGATTTCGACGCCTCCAGCAGTGCGGCGAGGACGCCGACCACCAGATAGAGCGCGCCACCGCCGAAATCGCCGACCAAATTGAGCGGCGGCACCGGCTTCTCCTTGGTACCGATCGCCGCGAGCGCGCCGGTGACCGAGATGTAGTTGATGTCGTGGCCGGCGGCCTGCGCCAGCGGGCCTTCCTGGCCCCAGCCGGTCATGCGGCCGAACACCAGGCGCGGATTGCGCGCCATTTCGACATCCGGACCAAGCCCGAGCCGCTCCATCACGCCGGGACGAAAACCCTCAATCAGCGCGTCGGCGCCTGCGAGCAGGTCGAGCACTTGGGCTGTCGCGGCCTTGTCCTTCAAATCGAGTTCGACGACCTTGCGGCCGCGCCCCGCCAC
>JACDAG010000664.1 GCA_013695565.1 Bradyrhizobium sp. | reverse complement strand
GATGGAGATCGCCGGTACGTCGCGCGCCACCAGTTCGGGGAATAGCCGCGCCGTGTCGGGATGGTAGTTGCGGAAGCTGATCGCGACCAGCGCATCCGCCGAGGTTGCCGGGTGCGATTGTTCCTGGATGCTGCCGCCGACGCCGTCGAGCAGCACGGCGCGCCGTCCGAATTTTCGCAAGACGTAAGCCAGATGCGTCACCACCGGAAACGATCCGCCAAGCCCGAGCAGATAGATGTCACGCGCCTTCGACAAAATGCCGATCGCGGATTCGAGCTGGCGCTCATGTGCCGATTGGCTGAGCGCCACCAGCGACGATTGCGCTTCCGCCACGAAGCGCGAAAGCACCGCGGCAGGCTTGCGGCCGAGGATCGATTTCTCCTCGTGCTTCATGCGCGCCAGCCGCGCCTTGTAGCTCGGCGGCACGCCGGCGACGAGGCGCGAGCGGAACACCTGCTGCATCTGGGTGAAGCCGTCGAAGCCGACCGCATGCGCAAAGCGGACGATCGCCGACGGCGGCACGCCGGAGCGCTCCGCGATCTCGGCGACGGTGCCGAGCGCGACGTCGGTCGGATGATCCAGCACGAACTCGGCGATCTGCTGCAGTCGCCCGGACAATGCGCGATGCCGCTGGGCAATCGCGCCGCGCAATTCGTCGTAACTCATCGCCGATCCGGCAGGCTTGTTCATGGGCATTAGCCTAATGGGTCGCGCCGTTCCGCGCTTCGGATTAAATATTCTACTTTACATTTACAATAGAACGTTCATTCTAAGAACCGCAACAAGAAAACAAGACGGTCTGGAGGGAACGATGAAAAAGCGTGAAATCTCGCGGCGTGGCGTTCTGAAGGGCAGCCTGATGGCCAGCGCGCTGGCCGGCACCGGCAGTTTCTTTGGTCCCTGGCAGGAAAACCGGGTCTGGGCGCAAGGCGCGGCCAAGCCGATCAAGCTCGGACTCACCTGCGACGCCAGCGGCCAATACGGCAACAGCGGCCAGGATGATTTGCGCGGAATCCAGATGGCGATCGACGAGATCAACGCCAAAGGCGGCGTGCTCGGGCGCAAGGTTACCTGGATCACGGCCGATACCGAAACCACGCCGGCGACCGGCAGCCGTGTCGCCGAACGTTTCATCACCAGGGAAGATTGCACCATCCTGATCGGTGCGCTGCATTCCGGCGTCGCCAACGCCATCACCCAGGTCGCCAGCAAATATGGCGTCATCTACATGAACACCAACTCCTCGGCGCCGAGCGAAGCCGGTGAAAATTGCTCCCGCGTGAAGTTCGTGTGGGACGGCAACGGCACCAATTTCTCCAAGGCTTCGGTGAAGAACGCGGTCGATTCGATCGGCAAGAACTGGATGCTGCTCACCAATGACTATGTGTGGGGCCACACCACATCAGCCGCGACCAAGGCGCAGGTCGAGGGCGCCGGCGGCAAGATCATCGACAATCTCCTGGTGCCGCAGAACACCCGCGATTTCACCGCGTATCTGTTGAAGATCCAGCAGGCAAAGCCCGACGTGGTCGCCACCGCGATCGGCGGCGACGACATCAAGGCGCTGCGCGAGCAGGTCGCCCAGCTGAAGCTCGAGGGCAAGCCGGCCTGGATCAATAATCAGCAGGATTGGCCCGATGTGTGGGGCGCGCCCAACAGCCTGTTCGGCGTGTTCGGCACCACCTGGTATCACAAGCTGGCGCTGCCGGGTGTCGCCGAATTCGTCAAGAAATGGCAGGCCACCAACAAGGAAGGCTCGATCCCGGTTCCGGGCAACGTCTCCTACAATGGCTACATGTCGACGCGCGAATTGCTGAAGGCGATCGAGCGCGCCGGCTCGACCAACAACGTCAAGATCATCAAGGAACTTGAGAACCTGAAGGTCTCGGCCACCGACCGCATGCAGCATTTCGATGCCTACATGGATCCGGTCACCCATCAGATGCAGCAGACCATTTATCTGGCGCGGCGCAACACCAAGCCGGCTGACAATACCGATCTCTACGAGATCATCAGCTGGACCGAACCGAAGGTCGCCGCCGACAGCGATGCGACGGCGAAGTGCAAGCTCATTCCCTACGAGCAAGTCCCGACCGTCGACTCCTGAGGCATCAAGTAGTCATGAACTTCCAGCGGGCGCGTGCAGCGCCCGCTGTTTTCTGGCCAGGAATAAGAGATCGCAAACTTGTTCGACCTTCTTCCGCATATCCTCAACGGCCTGACGCTCGGCCTGCTGTTTGCGCTGATTGCGCTCGGCTTCATGCTGATCGTCGGCCTGATGGAGCAGATCAACCTGGCGCACGGCTCGCTGTTTGCGCTCGGTGCTTACTTCGCGATGCAGCTAATGGGATCGCGTCCGCCATTCCCGGCAGAACTCGCCAAGGCCTGGCTCGCGCTGCCATTGGGCTGGCGCTATGCCGCGACATTGATCCTCGCCCCGGCGGCCGTGGGTATTGTCGGGATCGCGATCGAGTTCTGCATGCGCCGCACCTACGGCAAGGACCCGCTCTACGGCCTTCTGCTCACCTTTGGTGCCGCGATGGTGATCGAGGAGATGATCCGCCTGACCTGGGGCACGCGCGATTACGTTTTGCAGGTGCCGCAGGCGGTCAGCGGCGGCTTTCTGTTCCAGGATTTGATCTGGTCGACCTATCGCTTTTATGCCGCCGGTATCGCGGTCGCGATCATCGGCCTGGTCTGGCTGTTGATCGAGAAGACCTCCTTCGGCGCGACGGTGAAGGCCGGCGCCCATGACAGCGAGATCGTGCGTGCGCTCGGCATCAACCTGACCCGGTTGCGGCTATTGGTGTTCGTGTTCGGTACCATGCTGGCCGCGATCGCCGGCATCATCGTGGCGCCGATCTGGGGCATCCGTCCGCATATGGGTGTCGATGCCGTAATCCCTGCGTTCCTGGTGATCGTGCTCGGCGGCGTCGGCAGCTTCTGGGGCGCGGTGATTGCGGGTCTACTGGTTGGCCTCTCCGTCGGTCTCACCGGCGCCTATGCGTCCGAATGGTCGTTGCTGTCGATGTACGTGCTGCTGGTTGGTGTCGTCACCGTCCGGGCGCGTGGCCTCTGGGGCAAGAAAAGCGTGCTCGAGGCCTGATGATGATCGCAACGTCCTCCAATCAATCCGATTCCGCGCGGCTGGTGACGCCGGCGATGCTGGTGCTGTGGCTGGTGCTCGCCACCGTGCCGCTGTGGATCGCGCGCGTCGGGCTCTATCCTTATCTCGGCATCGAGATCCTGATCTGGTCGCTCTATGCGCTCGCGTTCAATCTCGTCTTGGGCACAGCCGGCCTGCCGTCGTTCGGGCACGGCGCTTATTTCGGTATCGGCGCCTACGCGTTCGGGCTGTGCCAGTTCAATGTCGTCGCCAATCTCTGGGTTTGCCTGATGGCTGCCTTCGTGGTGGCGGGACTGGCCGGCGCACTGGTCGCGCTGTTCATCTCGCACCGGCGCGGCATCTATTACGCCTTCATGACCATCGCCTTTGGGCAGATATTCTGGACGCTCGCGATCAAGTCGCACAAGATCACCGGCGGCGAGGATGGATTGTTGAAGATCGCGCGGCTGCCGGCCGATTTCGGCGTCACGTCGTTCGACCTCGCCGATAACGTCGCGTTCTATTACTTCGTGCTGATCGTGTTTGCGCTCGCCGTCATAGGTCTGTGGCGACTGGTGCATTCGCCCTATGGCCGCGTGATCGCGGCGATCAAGCAGAGCGAAACCCGTGCCGCGCATCTCGGCTATCACGTCTGGCTCTACAAGGTCTCGATCTTCACGCTTTCGGCGGCGGTCTCGGGCTTTGCCGGCGGCCTGTTCGCCATGGCGCAGCTTGCGGCTTTCCCCGACGTGATGAGCCTGCATCAATCCGGTTACGTCGTGATGATGACGCTGGTCGGTGGCGGCCTGGTCAGCTTCTGGGGACCGGTTGTCGGCGTATTTCTGTTCCTGATCGCGCGCGACGTGATCGGCGCGTTGACCAATGCCTGGATGTTGTATTTCGGCCTGCTGTTCATCGCGGTCGTGCTGTTCCGGCCCGAAGGCGTCGCCGGCGCGGTCACCGCCATGTTCGAAAAGCAGTCCGCGATCAGGCGGCAGGGCCATTCCGCAATGCGGCTGTTGTTCGGGGGCGGGCGATGGCGCTGATTGAAGTCGCAGGGGTCCACGTTCGCTTCGGCGACCGTGTCGTGCTCGAAAGCATCGACCTTGCGGTGCCCGAAGGCGAATTCCACGGCCTGATGGGGCCGAACGGTGCTGGCAAGACCACATTTTTCAATGTGCTTACCGGCCGGGTAAAACCGAGCCGGGGTTC
>JACDAG010000598.1 GCA_013695565.1 Bradyrhizobium sp. | reverse complement strand
GGCGCCGATCTGGTGCTGCTCGACGAGCCGCTGGCCAATCTCGATTACAAGCTGCGCGAGGAGTTGCGCACGGAATTGCCGCGCATCTTCGAGGCGTCCGGCGCGATCTTCGTCTATGCGACGACTGAACCCTCCGAAGCGCTGCTGCTCGGCGGCGATACAATCTGCATGTGGGAAGGTCAGGTCTTGCAGGCCGGCGATACCTCAAAGGTCTATCGCCACCCCGACACCATGCGCGTGGCGCAGGTGTTCTCCGACCCGCCGCTCAATATCGTCGGCATCGAGAAGAAAAACGGCACCGTACAATATGCCGGCGGCATCCAGGCCCCGGCCAGCGGGCTTTACGCTTCGTTGGCCGACGGTCCCTATCGCGTCGGCTTCCGCGCCCACCAGCTTGAAGTCGCCAACGGCATTGCGGGCCGCCACGCGTTCCAGGCCACCGTCACCGTGACCGAAATCACCGGTTCGGAAAGTTTCGTGCATCTCAACCGCGATGCGTCGAACTGGGTCGCGGTGTTGCAGGGCGTCCATGAGTTCGAGCCGGGCCATGTGCTCGACGCCGTGCTCGATCCCGATAATCTTTTCGTGTTCGACGCCGCCGACCGGCTGGTCGCGGCGCCGAACCAGATAAACGGATGAGGGAGATGCCGCATGGCCCGCATTGACCTCGTCGATCTCGCGCATTCCTACGGCGGCAATGACGCCGCGCCCGAATCATTTGCGCTGAAGCCGGTAACGATGACCTGGCGGCAGGGCGGCGCCTATGCGCTGCTCGGCCCAAGCGGCTGCGGCAAGACCACGCTGCTGAACCTGATTTCCGGCATCGTCACGCCGTCGCGCGGAAAAATCCTGTTCGACGGCGCCGATATCACACCGCTGTCAACCCAGAAGCGCAATATCGCGCAGGTATTCCAGTTTCCGGTGATCTACGACACCATGACGGTCGGACAGAATCTCGCATTCCCGCTCAGGAATCGCGGCGTGCCGAAGGCGGAGATCGACGCGCGCGTCAGGCAGATCGCCGATCTGCTCGACCTCACGCCGCATCTCGACCGCAAGGCGACGCGGCTGACCGCGGACGCCAAGCAGAAGATTTCGCTCGGCCGCGGCCTGGTGCGATCCGACGTCGCCGCGATCCTGTTCGACGAGCCGCTGACGGTGATCGACCCCGAACTGAAGTGGCAGCTGCGCTCGAAGCTCAAGGCGCTGCACCGCGACCTCGATCTCACGATGATCTATGTCACCCATGACCAGACCGAGGCGCTGACCTTTGCCGATACCGTGGTCGTGATGCATGACGGCCGGGTGGTGCAGAGCGGCACGCCGGCCGAACTGTTCGACAAGCCCGCGCACACCTTCGTGGGCTACTTCATCGGCTCGCCCGGCATGAACATCGTGCCGGCCGAGGTCAGGGGCCGCGAGGCCCGGATCAGCGGCCACCCGATCGCGCTCAGCCGCAGCTATGCCGCCCTGCCGTCGGGTGCGAAGATCGAAGTCGGCGTCCGTCCGGAATTCGTCGACATCGCCGCACCCGCTTCCGGGCTGTTGTCCGCCACGATCGAGCGGATCGACGATCTCGGCCGCGTGCGCTTCGCGCGCGTGCGGATCGGCGACGCCAAATTCAACGCGCGCGTACCGCCCGGATTTTCGATTCCCGGCGAAACCGCGGGACTCATTTTCGATCCGTCGCATGTGCACGTCTATGCCGACAGCCTTCTGGTCGAGGGGATGGCCTGATGGACAAGACGGTCAACCAAAAAGCCTGGTTCCTGGTGCTGCCGGTGTTTCTGGTGGTCGCGTTCTCCGCGATCCTGCCGCTGATGACGGTGGTGAACTATTCGATGCAGGATACGTTCGGCAACAACCAGTTCTTCTGGAACGGTGTCGGCTGGTTCAAGGAGTTGCTGGATCCGTCCACCGATCTTGGTGGACGCTTCCTGGCGTCGCTCGGCCGCAATCTGCTGTTCTCGGCCATTATTCTCGCCATCGAGGTGCCGCTCGGGATCGTGGTCGCGCTGTCGATGCCGCGCGACGGCTGGTCGGTCGCGGCCTGTCTCGTGATCCTGGCGCTGCCGCTTCTGATTCCATGGAACGTGGTCGGCACCATCTGGCAGATCTTCGGCCGGCCCGATATCGGCCTGCTCGGCTACGCGCTGAACAGCCTCGGGATCAACTACAATTACGTCTCCAACGAGTTCGACGCCTGGGCCACCGTCATCGTGATGGACGTCTGGCACTGGACCAGCCTGGTCGCGCTGTTGTGCTACGCCGGACTGAAGTCGATCCCGGATGCCTATTACCAGGCCGCCCAAATCGACGGCGCCTCGCGCTGGGCGGTGTTCAAGGCGATCCAGTTGCCGAAGATGAACCGCGTGCTTCTGATCGCGGTGCTGCTGCGCTTCATGGACAGTTTCATGATCTACACCGAGCCGTTCGTGGTGACCGGCGGCGGTCCCGGCAACTCGACTACCTTCGTCTCGATCGAACTGGTCAAGATCGCACTCGGGCAGTTCGACCTCGGCAAGGCCGCGGCACTCTCGCTGGTCTACAACCTGATCATCCTGATCGTGTGCTGGGTGTTCTACACCGTGATGACCAATGCCGGGAACGAGCGCCCGGCCAGACAGGGAGCTGAATGATGCATTCGATTCCCGGGCGCCGCGTCATCCTGTTGACCTTCCTGATCTTCCTGCTGTTGCCGATCTACTGGCTGGTCAACATGAGCTTCAAGACCAATGCCGAAATCGTCAGCACGATGACGCTGTGGCCGCATACGCCGACGCTGGAAAATTACAAGCGCATCTTCACCGACGAGAGCTGGTATTCCGGCTACATCAACTCGCTGACCTACGTGCTGATCAACACCGTGATCTCGATCGCGGTGGCGTTGCCGGCGGCCTACGGCTTCTCGCGCTACCGCTTCCTCGGCGACAAGCATCTGTTCTTCTGGTTGCTGTCGAACCGGATGGCGCCGGCGGCGGTCTATGCGCTGCCGTTCTTCAATCTCTATTCGGCGATCAACCTGTTCGATACGCCGTGGGCGGTGGCGCTGGCGCATTGCATCTTCAACGTCCCGCTGGCGGTGTGGATCCTCGAAGGTTTCGTCTCGGGCGTGCCGCGCGAGATCGACGAGACCGCGTTCCTCGACGGCTATTCGTTCCCGCGCTTCTTCGTCAAGATCCTGGTGCCGCTGATCGCGAGCGGCATCGGCGTTGCCGCGTTCTTCTGCTTCATGTTCTCCTGGGTCGAATTGCTGCTGGCGCGCACGCTGACGTCGGTGAATTCAAAACCGATCTCGGCCATCATGACCCGCACGGTCTCGGCCGCCGGTATGGATTGGGGCCTGTTGGCTGCGGCCGGCGTACTCACCATCATCCCCGGTGCGCTCGTGATCTGGTTCGTCCGCAACTACATCGCGCGCGGTTTTGCGTTGGGCAGGGTGTAGTCATGGGCACGCATTCAAGGCAGATCGACTCTTTCTTCACCTCGCCCCGCTTGCGGGGAGAGG
>JACDAG010000058.1 GCA_013695565.1 Bradyrhizobium sp. | reverse complement strand
AAACGGCCTCATTCGCCGTCAACCCGGCGTCGCCCGAAGCATCCAAATCCTCGTGGCTCCAGAAGGCCTGCCCATCCTCAATTGGCTTGGAATCAACCAGTCAGAACCACTGTGACGAGGTACTAGTCTGGCTCCACGCGCGAGGGGATCGGGTTGAACCCCGACCGCGGAAGATTTTTCGTGCCCCGGAGATTGGCTGCAAGTTGCTGGCGGCCGGGCCTATTCTTACTTTGCATGGGGTTGTTTTCGAGATTTTGTATTTTGGCCCCGCCCTTACTGCCCCAGCCGGCTCAGGTCTGAAACTAATTCCTGCCTGCCGGGTTATCGGGATGATTTCGACGGCCCCGGTGTTTTATCACGTGACCGCGGTTGGTTTGCTGGTACGCCGCTTGCATCACATCAGGGATGCTGAACATGCTCACTGCCCCGGCTTTGACGTTGGTGTTCCTGGGTGTCGTTGTCAGTCTGGGAACCGCCGTCGTCTGGATGCTCTGGGATATCGAGCAGACGGTATCCAAGCCGCATCGCAACAGCGATCGCTTGGGATAGGCCGTCTCGAAAAATGAACGCGCAGCCATTGGCTGCGCGCCTTTTGTGATGCCGGTCGTTTGCCCGCTTAGCTCAGCACGCCGTATTTCTTGAACCAGGCCTGCATCTGCGCCCACGCATCGTCGGCGGCTTCCTTGCGATAGCTGGCGCGATAGTCGGCGTGGAAGCCGTGCGGCGCGCCCGGATAGATCTTGAACTCGGCGGTCTTCTTGTTCTCCGCAAGTGCTGCCTTCATGGCTTCCACACTGGCAAGGGGAATGCCGGTATCGGCCTCGCCATAGAGGCCCAGCACCGGCGCCTTCATCTCGGGCGCGAGTTGGGTCGGGCTCTTCGGCCAGAGCGGGTTCGCGGGATCGACGAGCGTGCCGTAGAATGCAGCGCCGGCCTTCAGCGTGGGGCTATGGGCTGCGTATTCCCAGACCGTCCGGCCGCCGCGGCAGAACCCGATGATACCGAGCCGCGACGTGTCGGCGCCCTGCGACTTCGCCCAGGCCACCGTGTTGTCGAGGTCGGACAGCAATTCGGCATCCGGTTTCGAATTCACGATCGGCAACAGTTGCGGGATGTCGTTGATCTTGGTGAGGTCGGTGCCCTTGCGGAAATAATAATCGGGCGCCACCGCAAGCGCGCCGAGCTTGGCGAGACGCCGCGTCACGTCCTTGATGTATTCGTGCAGTCCGAAAATCTCCATCGCCACCAGCACGACAGGCGGATTGGCGACGCCCTCGGGACGGGCGAAATAGCCGGGCATCTCGCCGTCGGCCACCTTGATCTTGGCATCGCCGGCGTTGAGGCCCTTGGTATCGGTCTTGATGACGTCCGCCCGCACCGGCCCGGCGGCGAGCGTATAGCCGGCCGTGACGGCGGCGGTTGCCGTCATGAAGCCGCGGCGCGAGAACGGCGCGACTTTTGTCAGTCCGATGACATCGGAGGTCAGGAGGGGTTCAGCGCTCATTGGGGGGCTCCTTGCATCGCGGCTTCCGGCAAGGCGCATCCCCGCCCGAAAGAAAACGCGTCAAAACAAGCGATTGCGGTGCGGTTCTGATCCATCAGAACCGGACAGGCTTGAGGGTGTGCATTCAGCAAACAATGCCGGCCAAAGGCAAATCACCAGCCTGCGAGGTGAGGCCTGATCTCGGCGTTCGGAGGACCGGGGCGGTCGATAGGGGCTAAAAAACAAGGCCGTTGACGCAGTATGCCGTCAACGACCTTGCCAGCCCCGGATATTGAAATCGGCTCACGCCATCCGGTGAACTGCAGCATGCAGTGGATTCGAACGGGCATATGTGAACCAGTTCACACTCACCCCACAAAATTGGCAGCCACCCAACGCAAACGGCCATCACGCCCGCGAGGGCGTATCCCGGGGGCGCTCGTCCGACGTTCTGGTAGGCATAAGGCCACGGATTAGGGAGACAGCCCCGGACCGCGTCCGGGGCCGCGCATCAGCCGTTCGACCTGCCGCGCTTCAGCTTGGCGCTCTTGCTGGCGCGGGGTTTCACCGCGTGCGACCTGGACCTGACCGACCGCTTGCGGCTGCTCGGCGGGGCAGCAGGCTCGGTGGCCTGTGCGCTTGCGAACGACTGCCGCAAGCCGTCGATCGATTCCGTCAGGGTGCCGACCTGTTCGGAGAGTTTTCTGGTATCGGTCTGCTGCGCGGCGAGCAGGCGGCGCACGGTCAGCAACTGGTCCTGGACCACCTGCAACTGGTCGATCGATTCCTGCTGGGTGGCTTCGAGGCCCTTGGTCTTCTCGACCAGTTGCTCGGATGCCTGCGCGGTGCGCGCCTGCAATTGCCGGGTCACGACCACGCGGTCGGTCTCGGGCGCCATGCCGGTATAGGCACGCCACAGCGTGATCGAGCCGATGCCCAACACGACGATGACGAAGGCGGTGGCGGCAATCGCGATCGGCTGTCCGCTGATACGCGCCAGTGCACCGGTATTGAGGGCACTGGTATTCCGGGGGGCGAGTTCGATCATGAGACTGCAATTCCGGACGTCATTTCAATGTTCCCCGATTAGCACAGGCTTGGCGGCGCCGAAACCCGGGAATTGCCGGACCGAGGCGGGATATCGGGCAAAACTTCAACGATTCCGGGCTTTTGCGCTGCAAAATACCGGATTTTGCGCCACATAACCGGCTGGGACGGCATTGGCGCTCCGCCACACGCGCTCTACGACGGCCCCTGCAGATTCGCGCGAATAAATTGCCCCGCTCGGGCCAGCGCGCGGCGGCCATCTTCCAATGCGGCATTCCAGACCGGCCACGCATGGATCATGTGCGGCCAGATTTCGAGGCTCACCGCGACGTCGGCTGAGCCGGCAGCCGCTGCCATCCGCGTGGCGTCCGCCAGCAGCGTCTCCGCCGAGCCGACCTGGATCAGCAGCGGCGGAAAGCCCGCCAGATCGGCAAACAAGGGCGAGATCAGCGGATCCCGGCGATCGATCGGTGGCGGCGCATAGGCGTCCGCGAGCTCGGCGAGATAAGCCCGGTGGATCAGCGGGTCGACCGCATCCCTGGTGTCGAGTGTCGCACCCGACATCGTCAGGTCCGTCCAGGGCGAGACGAGCCAGGCGCAGCCGGGCAGCTTCTCGCCGGCCGCACGCAACCGGCTGATCAGTCCGAGCGTGAGATTGCCACCGGCGCTGTCGCCACCGACCGCGATGTGTTCCGCTGCCACGCCCAGGCTGCGCAGGAAGCGCCACGCCGTGAGTGCGTCCTCATGGGCGGCCGGGTAGGGATGCTCGGGCGCGCGCCGGTAGTCGATCGCGAGCGTGCGCGTCCGCGCCGCGCGGCCCGCTTCCGTCACCATCCGGCGATGGCTCACAATCGAACCGGAGCAATAGCCACCGCCATGAAAGTATAGAAGCAGATGGGATGCATCACTGCCCGACACGAGCGACCACTCGCCGGGCACGCCGTCGCAATCGACGGCTTCACACTTCACGTCAGCGGCAGGCGGCCACGTCGATCCGACCTCGTCGAGCCGCTGGCGCCGCTCCGACCAACCGACCGGTCGCGGCTTCGACCCCAGCAATGCGCGGATGGCATCGATTTCGTTGTGAGGCAAAGGATGATCTCCCGAAGAGAGCGCTCATCATCTCACATCTCGCAGTCCACAAAAA
>JACDAG010000589.1 GCA_013695565.1 Bradyrhizobium sp. | reverse complement strand
GTGCATATAGTAGTGGCACGGATAGGGAGGCAGGAAATGCGCCGCCTGGCCGGCATCGGTGCCGATGGTTTCAGTGCCGAAGCCGAGCACGTTGCGCTCGTTCAGCAGGAAGCGCACGGCATCCGGATCGGGACCGGGCGTGTGCTGTCCGACCTCGTCGAAATTCTGATAGGCCGCCGGATCGGTCTTCTTCGACCAGTCGGTGCGCATCAGCACCCAGCATCGCGGCGGTATCTTGCCGTGCACGACTTCCCAGGCCTTGATGAAATCCGGCGTCAGCAGGAAGTCGGCATCCGCAGCGGATTCGCTGGAGCAATCGATCACCACAGCGGGCGCGATGAAATCGGCAACCGGGATCGTATCGGTCGAGCTGTTGGGGAGATCGCGGCCCGAGACCCAGTGGATCGGGGCGTCAAAATGCGTGCCGGTATGTTCGCCGAATGAGAGATTGTTCCAGTACCACGCGCCGCCGCGTTCGTCGTAGCGCGAAATCTCTTCCATGCGGAAGGCGCGGCTCTGGCCGATTTCCGGCGGCATTACGATGCTCGGAAAATCCGGACCCAACGTCTGCGTGAGATCGACGATGCGGATTGCGCCGGTGGCGAGCGCGGTGGTGAAGCCCGCCAGGATTTCAGTGCCGGGCGCCGGGTCATGCGGTCTCATCGGCCAAGCTCCCGTTCCAGTGCCTTGGGATTATCGCGGAAACGGGCGAGCCAGTCCTGCGCGATATCGCCGGGATAGACGTCCTCGACCGATCCCTTCAGCGCGCCGACGATGGCGCGGGCGACCGCGGAAGGCGCCAGTTTCGGCGGCAGCAGCAATTGATTCCACTCGTCATCGATCGGACCGGGGAAGATGTTGACGACCCGGATGCCGGCCGTGCGCATTTCGGAGCGCAATGCCTGCGCGACCGAAAGGGCCGCAGCCATCGACGCCGAATAGGTCGCATGCTGCGGAAAATTCGACAGCGCATAGACCGACAGCAGATTGACCCACGCGACCGCGCCGGCGTCGCCATCGGCGCCGCGGGACTGCATGACCGGACCGAATGCCTGGGCCAACCGCAGCAGGCCGAAGCAATTGGTTTCCATCTCCGCCCGCGCGGTTTCGACGCCGGCGCGGCCGAAAATCCCGAACGTGCGATGATGCTCGGCGGTGTTGATCACAATGTCGACCTTGAAGCCGAGTTCGGCGGCCAACTCATTGACCGATTTGGTGTCGGTGACATCGAGCGGAACCAGCGTCACCTTTGGCAGTTCCGCAACTGCGGGCCAGCCTGGCGGATTCTTCCAGGGTTCGCAATGTCCGGCCCAGACGAGGTCGGCGCCGGCCTCAAGCACCGCTTTCACGACGGCCTGGCCGACGGGTGACTTGGCATCGGTGACAAGCACTTTGCGGAATCTTGGATCGGACGTGAAGTCGCGCAGCTTCGGCTCGTCGGCGAGTGCGGTCTCGCCAGCGGACGGTTTGGCGACGAGCACGGCCTGGCCGGCGCGATCGAGCACCGCTTCGATCGTGACGGCAGACGGCGCTGGACCGCAGCGCGCATCGAGATGGGCGACCAGGCTGACACCTTCGGCAAGACGGACGAGGCCAAGGCGCCACGGCACGCGTTCGCGAAAGAACAATTCCTGGGAATGCCGCAGCGTGGTCTCGCTGACGAGTTCGCCCCGTCCGCTCATCACGGTCCATTCGAGTTCGGCCGACAGACAACGGACGCAGGCTTCGCGCGGCGGATATTGCACGGCGCCGCAGGCCACGCAGCATTGCAGCTCCAGATTACCCAGTGCCGCGCCGCGAACGAGGCCGAGCGCGATCCGGCTGCGGCGATCCGGCGGCAGCGTCGGCGCGCGGGTCTTCAGGATCGGGTTCTTGCGTTTCGGCCGTTTGATTGTTTCACTCATTATCAGGTCCCAATCATGTTGCGGCGAGAATGGCGGCACCGGTGCATAGTCCCCGGTCGAAATTGATCATGCCGAATCCGGAGACCAGCGCATGGCGCGCGTTCTCGACCCGGGCGCCAAGCGTCTGTCCCGTGACTTGCCGGATCGCCTCGACGATCCCGAGCGTGCCGCCGGCAGCACCGGCCTGGCCGATCGATAATTGGCCACCGGATGTATTGAAGGGGAAGCTGCCGTTTGCTTCGAACGTATGGCGTCGAATGAAGTCCGGTCCTTCGCCCTTGGCGCAGAAGCCGAGATCCTCGATCTGCAGCACGCAGATGACAGGATAATCGTCATAGGCCTGAAGCAGGTCGATATCTTCAGGGCCGACGCCTGCGCTTTCGTACAGGCGATCACGGTCCATCACCCAGCCGCCGCGGTGCTGCACCGGATCGTCGGGGAAGGCGTTGTGCCGCTCGATGGCGCCGGTCAGCCGCGCGTGCGGCAGCCCGAGGCGCCGTGCCCGATCTTCGCTCATCACCAAAAAGGCTTCGGCACCCGCGCAAGGCATCACGCAGTCGAACAGCCGAAGCGGGTCGGCGACCGGCCGGGCCGTGAGATACTCATCAAGTGACAGCGGCCTCTTGAACAGCGCATGCGGAAAATGCAGCGCATTGGCACGCTGTGCGACGCAAAGCTTGCCGAAATCCTCGGGCTTCGCTCCATAGGTGCGCATGTAATAGGCCGTCAGAAAGGCAAAACTGGTATTGGGTCCGCCGGCGCCATAGGGATAGACAGCGTCCTGCGCGAACATGCTGAAGCTTGCCGTGCTCTGGCGGAAACTGTCGACGTGATTGGTGTCGCCGGCGATGCAGGCGACGATCTCGGCGTCGCCGGCCTGAACCGCACGCGCGGCGCGCCGGAGGCTGACGATGCCGGAGGCGCCGCCCATCGGCACATGATCGAGCCAGCGCGGCGAAAGGCCGAGATGCTGGGTCAGGCCGACGGCGCTGTCGGGCGCCAGCGTGAAGCTCGCCACGCACAGGCCATCGACGTCGTCCTTGGAAATGCCGGCGCCATCGACCAGCGCCTTCAGCGCGCGCGCGATGAACCAATGCGCGCCGCGGATTGAAAAGCGCTCATAGGGCACGGTGACGGGTACCGCGACGGCGACCCCGTCGTAATTTGCATTGCGGCTGGCCATGGCGGTCAATGCCCCCCGCCGAGATAAGTTGCCTGCACGCGGGCATCGCCCAGCAGGCTGCGGGCTTCACCGTCAAGCACGATTTCGCCGGTTTCCAGCACATAGCCGTAGTCGGCGATTTCAAGTGCGGCCTTGGCATTCTGCTCGACCAGCAGGATCGAGACGCCCGCATCGCGAAGGCCAACGACGATGCGCAGGATGTCGCGCACGATCAGCGGCGCGAGGCCGAGGCTCGGCTCATCGAGCATCAGTAGCCGCGGCGCCGACATCAGCGCCCGCCCAAGCGCGAGCATCTGACGTTCGCCGCCCGAAAGCGTGTCGGCGCGCTGGGCACGGCGTTCGGCAAGGCGCGGAAAGCGGCCATAGGTCTCGTCGAGCGCGCGGGCCACGAAAGCGCGGTCCGAACGGCGCGGATAGGCGCCGAGCACGAGATTGTCGTAGACCGTCAACTCTCCGAACAACTCACGCTTCTCCGGCACCAGGCAGAAGCCGTGCTCGACGCGGGCCTCGACATCGAGCTTCAACAAATCCTGGCCGTCGAAGATGAGCCGGCCGCGTGATGGCAAAAGGCCAATGGTGGCGGCAAGGAGCGTGGTCTTGCCCGCGCCGTTCGGCCCGATCACCGTGACGATCTGACCCTTCTGCAGCGACAGCGATACCCCGCGCACGGCCTCGACCTTGCCGTAAGCCACATGAAGATCAGTAATCTCGAGCATCGCGCTCATAGCACGCCTCCGAGATAGGCTTCCTGCACCTTCGGATCGGCGCGCACCGAAGCCGGGTTTCCCTCGACGAGTTTGCAGCCGAATTCCATCACGACCAGCCGGTCGACCAGCCCCATGACGAAATCCATGTCATGCTCGACGATCAGGATCGTGACGCCTTCCTCGCGGATCTGGCGCAGCACCCGGGCCAGCGCCTCTTTCTCGGGCGGCCGCAGGCCCGCGGCCGGCTCGTCCAGCACCACCAGCACGGGATCGGCCGCGAGTGCGCGGGCAACTTCCAGGATGCGCTGTCCGCCGAGCGGCAGGTTGCCGGCAAGTTCGTAAGG
>JACDAG010000520.1 GCA_013695565.1 Bradyrhizobium sp. | reverse complement strand
GCGTCAGCCATTAACAAGCTGGCGGTGCGGCTGGCCGCGGGCAATGATCGGCTCGCTGAACTGGTTCGCCGGGATCAGGATCTCCAGGCTGAAGCCGAAGCTTTGGACAAGGCGATCGTGACCGCCGTCTCGAAGGAGCGCGCGAAGCGCGACGCCGCGGCGGAGCAGCGTGTCCGAGCCCGGCTTGCCGCCATTTCGCCCGAGCGAGCGAGCTTGCAAAAAACGCTGTCGTTGGAATTTCCAAACTACGCTTCTCTGTCGAATCCGCTGCCGATGACGGTGGCGGACATTCAGTCGCTGTTATCCGGCGACGAGGCGCTGGTGCAATTCGCGGTTACCATCAAGGAAAGCTACGTCATCGCGATCACGCGCGAAGGCTTTGCCTGGAAGCCGATCCCGCGTGGCTCGGAAGCGATGTCGCAACAGGTGGCTGCGTTCCGTCAGGGCCTCGATATCGGCAAGGCCAATGACGCGTCCGGCAAGTCCGGGCTGTTTGATCTGGCAGTCGCCCATGACCTCTATCGCGCGCTGCTGACCCCGGTCGAGGCGCAAGTAAAGGACAAGCGGAGTCTTTTGGTGGTGCCGTCGGGTTCGCTGACGGCGTTGCCGTTCCATCTGTTGGTGACGGCGGAGCCGGCCAAAGCCATCCCGGACAAATTCGAAGGCTATCGCGACGCGGCCTGGCTGTTGAAGCGTCACGCGGTATCGGTATTGCCATCGGTCGCAAGCCTGAAGACGCTGCGGGTGCTGGCTCGAAGGGATCAAACCACCAAGCCGATGACCGGCTTCGGCGATCCGCTGTTCAACCCGTCGCAGGATCATCGCGACGACAGGCGCAGCGCGGCGAAACCGGCCGCGATCAAGTCGGCAGGCCGCGGCGTTACCAACGCGGCCTATACCGACTTCTGGCAGGGCGCCGGCGTCGACCGCACGCGGCTCTCGCGCGTGCTGTCGCAATTGCCTGACACCGCCGATGAACTCAATGCGGTCGCGAAAGACCTCGGCGTATCCGAAAAGGATATTCATCTCGGCGAGCACGCCAGCGAAACCACGGTCAAGCGCGCGCCGCTCGCCGATTACAGCATCGTCTATTTCGCCACCCACGGGCTCGTCGCCGGTGACGTGAAGGGGATTGCCGAACCGTCGCTGGTGCTGAGCATTCCCAAGCAGCCGTCCGAATTCGACGACGGCCTGCTCACCTCGAGCGAAGTGGCACAGCTGAAACTCAATGCCGATTGGGTGGTGCTGTCAGCCTGCAATACGATCGCCGGTGACAAGCCCGGCGCCGAAGCGCTTTCAGGACTGGCGCGGTCGTTCTTCTATGCCGGCACGCGCGCCTTGCTGGTGTCGCATTGGGCGGTGGATTCGGCTGCCGCCACGCGCCTCACCACATCGACCTTCGAGCGCCTGAAGGCCGATCCGAAGCTCGGCCGGGCCGAGGCGTTGCGCCAGTCGATGTTGGCCTATCTCAACGACGCCTCCTCGCCCCGCAATGCCTATCCGGCATTCTGGGCGCCATTTGCCCTGATTGGCGAAGGCGCCCCCCGTTAACTGCAATTGTGCGATGCAGCAGGTGAATGGTAGCGCTATCGCGGTCGTTGATCGCGCGTTGAGCGAGGACAAAACGTCGCGCATCGCTGCAAGTGTTTAATCAAGATCAACGCCTTGGCTGGAATAAACCAAAAGATGACGGATCGGCTTGGCAACGGCTGCGTTGCCAAGTATTAGGTCGCCGGACCGGAGCCGTAAGGCTATTATATTTAGAGGTCACCGCGACAGAAGCGCGTTTAGAGGCATTCGCGCGATCGAGATACGCGGGTTCGAGGAGGTTCTTCGTGCAAGAGACGGGCGTGCATAACGGTGCCTTTGGTGCCGACAAATTCGGCTTAAAAAATCTCAAGCAGGTGCACTGGAACCTGCTTGCGCCGCAGCTCTATCAATATTCGCTGGCATCAGGCGAAGCCGTGCTGTCCGCCGATGGCGCGCTCTGCGCCGACACCGGCGAGTTCACCGGCCGCAGCCCGAAGGACAAGTTCACGGTGCGCGACGCCACCACCGAGAAGATGTGGTGGGCCGGCAACCAGTCGATCACCTCACAACAGTTCGACGCGCTCTATGCCGATTTCATCAAGCACGCCGAAGGCATGACGCTGTTCGCGCAGGATCTTTACGGCGGCGCTGATCCGAGCTTCCAGATCAAGACCCGCGTCTTTACCGAACTGGCCTGGCATTCGCTGTTCATCCGCACGCTGTTGATCCGCCCCGAGGCGTCCGATCTCGCCAGCTTCGTGCCGGAACTCACCATCATCGACCTGCCGAGCTTCCGCGCTGATCCCAAACGTCACGGCTGCAAGTCCGAGAACGTCGTCGCGATCGATTTCACCCGCAAGATCGTCCTGATCGGCGGGTCTTATTATGCCGGCGAGATGAAGAAGAGCGTGTTCACCACGCTGAACTATTATCTGCCCGCCAAGGGCGTGCTGCCGATGCACTGCTCGGCCAATGTCGGCCCCGACGGCGACACCGCGATCTTCTTCGGCTTGTCCGGCACCGGCAAGACGACCTTGTCGGCGGACCCGGCGCGCACTTTGATCGGCGACGACGAGCATGGCTGGGGCAAGGACGGCATCTTCAACTTCGAAGGCGGCTGCTACGCCAAGTGCATCAAGCTCTCGCCCGAAGCCGAGCCCGAGATTTTCGCAGCCTCCAACCGCTTCGGCGCCGTGCTCGAAAACGTAGTTCTCGACGAGCGCACCCGGGTGCCTGATTTCGACGACGGCTCGAAGACCGAAAATACCCGTTCGGCCTATCCGCTCGACTTCATCCCGAACGCCTCGCGCACCGGCCGTGCCGGCCAGCCGAAGAATGTGGTGATGCTGGCCGCCGACGCCTTCGGCGTGTTGCCGCCCATTGCAAAACTGACCCCGGCGCAGGCGATGTATCACTTCCTGTCCGGCTATACCGCCAAGGTGGCGGGCACCGAGCGTGGTCTCGGCAACGAACCGCAGCCGGAATTCTCGACCTGCTTCGGCTCGCCGTTTCTCCCTCTCGACCCGTCCGTCTATGGCAACATGCTGCGCGAACTGATCGCCAAGCACAATGTCGATTGCTGGCTGGTCAACACCGGCTGGACCGGCGGCAAATACGGCACCGGAAGCCGGATGCCGATCAAGGTGACGCGCGCGCTGCTGACCGGCGCGCTGAACGGCTCGCTTCGCAATGTCGAATTCCGCACCGACAAATATTTCGGCTTTGCGGTGCCGACCGCGCTGCCGGGCGTCCCCAGCGACATCCTCAATCCCGTCAACACCTGGAAGGACAAGGCCGAGTTCGACAAGACCGCGCGCGCGCTGGTCGGCATGTTCCAGAAGAACTTTGCCAAGTTCGAGAGCGTGGTCGACGCCGACGTCCGCGCCGCCGCACCGGATCTCAAGCTCGCGGCGGAGTGACCCGCAGGGTCATTCCGGGGCGCGCAAAGCGCGAACCTCAGATGTGCAATCGCACATCGGGGAATCTCGATAAAATAATTTCCGGATTCCGGATCGCTCCGAAGCCGGAGCGTCCGGAATGACGAAGTGGGTGGCCGCGAGGCCGCCCTTTTCCTATCAGGCAGCTACATTGGACAGGAAGCGGTCGACCGATGCGCGCAGTTCGGTGGCCTGGCGAGACAAGTCGTGCGCGGAGCTGAGCACGAGGTCTGCCGAGCGGTTGGTATTCTCGCTTGCCGCGGCCGTTCCGGCGATGCCGCGCGCGACGTCAGCCGTGCCGGCGGCCGCCTGTCGGATATTTTCGGTGATTTCGGCTGCCGCTGTGTTCTGCTGGTTCACGGCGCTGGCGATCGCCGCGGTGAACCTGTCGATCTCGCCCATCACGGTCGTGATGGCTCCGACATTGTCCACGGCCCGCTTGGCCGCGGACTGCACCTCGGCGATTTGAGAGGAGATTTCCTCCGTGGCCTTTGCGGTCTGGGTGGCCAGCGCCTTCACTTCGGAAGCAACCACGGCAAAGCCGCGCCCGGCCTCGCCGGCCCGCGCCGCCTCGATGGTGGCATTCAGGGCCAGCAGGTTGGTTTGGCCGGCAATGCCTCGAATGAAGCCTACCACTTCGTCGATACGCTGGGCGGCGGTCGCAAGCATTCCCATGGTCTCATTGGCTTCGCCGGCCATGCTCGATGCGCGTCGCACAATTCCGGTGGCCTCGTGGAGCTGCCCCTCGATCGCCTGAACCGATTCTCCAAGCTGTCCAGCGGCGGTCGAGACGGTCACGACATTGGCGGAGGTTTCTTCGGCGCTGGCTGCCGTCTCGATGGATTGTTCACCAGCCGCCTGGGCAATGGAAGACAGGGTTCGCGCCGTCTCGGTCAACTCGCCGGTCACCGCATCCGAATCGGCGAGGACGGACGTGATGGTCGAACGGAAAGTCTCGATTTCCGCCTCCAGGCGCGCCCGCCGGCTGACCTGCTCGGCGTTGACGCTGTCCTTCGAGGACATGACGGCGAGTTCCTCGTCGGCGCGCGCCTTCAGATTGGTCTGCATCACGGCGAGCGACTTCAGGAGGCTCCCGAGCTCGTCGCGCCGTCGAACCTCGATCCGGTCGGTAAAGGTGCCCGCCGCGACCCGTCCCGCGATATGCATGGCGGCGAAGATCGGCCGGCTCATCGAATAGGAGAAGCCGACGGCCAGGATAAGTCCGATCAGCGCGGTACCGATCGCAAACGCCAGCATCGTCTTGAGCGAGGTCGCAACGGATGCCTCGGCTTCCGTCCGATAATCGAAGCCGTAGGCCGCGACCATTTCGACCAGGTCGTCCACAGCTGCAATCGCTGTGTCGCCCTTTTTCGCTACCGATGAGGTCAAGGGAAGCGCCGTAACCCCGCCGGCCTGGGGTTTCAGGATCTTAAGTCCGGTGTCCGACCACTCGCGAACCGACGCTTCGGCCCGCTCCAGCGCTGTTGTGACGTCCTTGGTCTTTACCCGCTCCCGAACGACCTTGAGATCGTCTGCGATTCCGGTGACGAGCTTTTCGAGTCTTGCGACCGTTTCCCTGGTTGCTCCGTCACTGAGGCCCGCCTGCATAAGAAGGCGTGCCGCGTTCAATGCCGCATGCGCCGAGCGCGCATGATTGATTCCCATCAGGGGCCCGTCGTAGAGCCGCACGACGAGGTCACCCGAGGTGGAGATGCCGCGCATGCCGTAGAAGGCAAGTCCGCAGGCCAGGGC
>JACDAG010000049.1 GCA_013695565.1 Bradyrhizobium sp. | reverse complement strand
TCGAGAAAGCGGCAAAAGTGCTGCGCGGCGGCGAAGCGACGTTGCTGTTGATCACAGGCAGTGCGGTGACCGAGCAGGGACTGGCGCTGGCGGCGCAAATCGCCGGCAAGACCGGCTGCAGGGTGATGGGCCCGCTGGCTAGTCCGCGGATGGCGCGCGGCCGCGGGCGGTTTTCGATCGACCGGGTACCTTACGTGATCGAACTGGCGCAAGCGGCGCTGAAGGGCTTTCGGCACATCGTGCTGGTCGAAGCCAACGATCCCGTGGCGTTTTTCGCCTATCCGAACAAGCCGAGCCTGCTCAAGTCCGAGGGCTGCGAGGTCCATCGCATGACCGAAAGCGGCGACAATTCGGTCGCGGCGCTGGAGGCGCTGGCCGGCGCGCTCGGCGCCAAGCCGGCGGACGTGAAGCCGCAGACCTATGTCGAACTCGTCAAGCCGACCGGCGCCTTGACGCATGCGTCGATTGCCCAGGCGATCGCCATGGCGGTTCCGGACAACGCCATCCTCGTCGATGAGTCCGTCACGACCGGGCGTGGATTCTTTCCGCTGACGGCGGGCGCCGCGCCGCACGACTGGATCCAGAATCTGGGCGGCTCGATCGGGTATTCGACGCCGGTCGCGACCGGAGCCGCGATCGCCTGTCCTGACCGCAAGGTGATCTGCATGGTCGGCGACGGCAGCGCGATGTACACGCTGCAATCGCTGTGGACCCAGGCGCGCGAAGGCCTCAACGTCGTCACGATTGTGTTCGCTAATCGCATCTACCAGATTCTGCGCGGCGAGTTCGACGGCGTCGGTGCCGGCGAGCCGGGGCAGCGCGCGCTCGACATGCTCAGGATCGACCGTCCGACCATCGATTTCGTCGGGCTTGGCAAGGGCATGGGCGTGCCGGGCCGCGCGGTCGACAATGTCGACGATTTCGTCAAGGCGCTGGCCGAAGCCATCGCCGAGCCGGGGCCGCGGCTGATCGAAGTGCAGATGTGACGGCGTAGCCGTCATTCCGGGGCGCGAAGCGAACCCGGGATCTGGTGCTTGACGCACCCTCCCGGAATGACGGAGCGGCGGAGGCGACATGCAGACCGAGCTGAACAAGGTCGTCACGGCGCTTGCCGAGTTTTACGGGCAGGAAACCTTCTTGCTGGAAAAGGACGCCGGTGAGCGCGCGCTGACGCACCGGCTGGCGGTGCATCTCGAACATCCCTTTGCCGGCTGGCAGGTCGACTGCGACTACGACCGGCTCGGCGAGCGGACGCTGCGGCTGCCGCACGGCACCATCATCTCGACCGACGATCACCTCGGCAAATCGATCTACCCTGATATCGTGGTGCACCAGCGCGAGATTCCCAATAATCTGCTCGCGGTCGAGGTTCGGAAATTCACCAATCACCAGCCGCTGGAGCATGACCAGCACAAGCTGCGGGCGCTGACCGATCCGCATCTGTGGTTCGCCTACTGGATCGGCGTGTTCGTGACGCTGGGCAAGAAACAGGTCACGATGTCGGAAGTCTATACCGGCGGCGTGATCGACCCATCGCTGTCCAGCTGGTTCGCCGGACGGCTGAAGGATGCGGGTTTAAGCGAGGGCTGAGGCCTTGCGAGGGAGATATCGATGAAGTTCACAAGTCTGGGTTTCGCAAGTCTGACGGCCGCCATCGTTATCGCGGTGTCGCAAGCCTGGGGCCAGCCCGCGCCAGCCGTGGACGCGCTGCTGACCAATCCCAAAATCGTCAAGTCGCTCGAGGATATCAAGGCCGACGACGCCAGGACTTTTGAGGAACAGAAACGCATCACCGAAATTCCGGCGCCGCCCTACAAGGAGAAAGTCCGCGCCGAATATTACCAGAAGCGGATGCAGGAACTCGGCTTCAAGGACGCCGCGATCGACAGCGAAGGCAACGTCATCGCGCTGCGCAAGGGTTCCGGCGGCGGCCGGCCGAAACTCGTGGTCTCGGCGCATCTCGATACGGTCTTCCCCGAAGGTACCGACGTCACGGTGAAGGAAAAGGACGGCGCCACCATCGCGCCCGGGATCGGCGACGATTCCCGCGGGCTGGCGGCCATGCTGTCGCTGATCAAGATCATGAACGCCAACGAGATCTCGACCGTGGGCGACATCATGTTCGTCGGCACCGTCGGCGAGGAAGAGCTCGGCAATTTGCGCGGCGTCAAGGCGCTGTTCCGCGACCACAGGGATATCGACGGCTTCATCTCGATCGACGGGCTCGGCATCACCCGCGTCGTCAACCAGGCCACCGGCAGCCATCGCTACGAGTTCATCTTCAAGGGACCCGGCGGCCATTCGTTCCAGGAATTCGGCCTGCCGAGCGCGATCCACGCCATGGGCCGCGCGATCGCAAAGATCTCCGAATTGCAGCCGCCGTCCGATCCCAAAACCACCTTTACCGTCGGCACCGTTGTCGGCGGCACCTCGGTCAACGCCATCGCGGCCGAAGCGCGGATGGCGGTCGACATGCGTTCGAATTCGGAAGAGGAATTGCTCAAGCTCGAGGCGCGCCTGCTCGATCTGGTCAAGGAGGCGGTGGCGGACGAGAACGCGCGCTGGAAATCCGACAAGCTCTCCGTCGAAGCCAGGATGATCGGCGACCGGCCGGCCGGAATCGTGTCGATGGATTCCCCGATCGTTGTGGCGACGCAGCGCGCCGTGGCCGCCGTCACCCGCGCCCCGCGCGTGACGTTCGCGGGTTCCTCGACCGACTCCAACATCGCGATGTCGCTCGGCATTCCCGCGGTGACCATCGGCGGTGGCGGCGAGGGCGGCAACTGGCACTCGCGCAATGAATGGTACAAGCCGACCGATGCCTATTACGGCCCGCAAAACGCGCTGCTGACGATTTTGATGCTGACGGGGTTAGACGGCGTCAGCAAGCCGGCGCTGGCGGTGCGGCCGGCCGCGAAGTAGGGGCGGACTTATCGTTACGTCCCGCTACGCTCCAATCCCCGGGAACGATAATTCGCAGTCCAGCCCTTCGGGTTTCCACTGCCGCGTGATGCGGCCGGAGAGGGTGCGGACCATGCCGTCGATTGCGTCGACGCCAAATCCCTTGCGGGTGGGCTCGGCGATCCCCGGTCCGCCGGATTCTTTCCAACTCAGCACGAGGCTGTCCTCGGTATCGATCTGCCAACTGATATCGATCTTGCCCGCGGGGCCCGAGAGCGAACCGTATTTGGCGGCGTTGGTCGCGAGTTCATGCACGGCCACCGCGATGGCCTGCGCGAGCGAGGGCGGAAGACGGACATCGGCCCCGCGCATGCTGACCCGCGTCGAGCCATAGGGCCGAAGTTCTTCCTGAATGATGGTCTGGATGCTGGCGCCGGTCCAGCGCGACACCGAGAACAGCCGCTGCACATTGGCGAGCGCGCTGAGCCGGCCCTGGAACGCTGTCTGGAACTCCTCGGCGGTTTCGGCCTTGGTCAGTCGCAGCATCGCCTGGATCACGGCGAGCAGATTGTTCGAGCGGTGATCGACCTCGCCGGTCAGCAGCATCATGCGTTCTTCGGCCTGCTTGCGGGTGGTGATGTCGACCAGCATGTTGACGGCGCCGAGCAGTTGGCCGGCCTCGTCGCGCAGCGGCGTCGGATAGGGCATGAAGCAGATGCGCGAACCGTCGGGCCGCTCGGCGATCGCCTCGACATTGCGGACCGGGCGGTTTTCCTTCAGCGCAATCGCCATCGGACAATCTTCATGCCGCAGCGGCGTGCCGTCCGGCGTGAACAGCTTCCAGGTTACGCACCACATGTCGCCGATCTTCGGGGTGCGCCCGGCGAATTCGACGCAGGCGCGGTTGAAGAACGTGATCCGGCCTTCGGCATCTGTCGTGTAGATGGCGGCCGGCAGCGCCTGCAGCAGATCGCGGAACTGTTTTTCGTGGGAACCGGTTTCGTCGGAGCGGGCGCTGGTGACCGCGTGCTGCGCCAGGATCTGCTCGAAATCGGCTTCTTCTGAATGCCTGAATAAATTCAACATGATGCGTACCCTGCCAGCTACTGACGCTAATTCGTCACAAACTCAATCGTTCCGCTCGCGCTACGAAATATGGCCTTTTGCCGCCGGCACCGCCCTTCGGGCCGCCAATTGGACAAATTGTCAGCAAATTGCGGTCAAAGCCACACTGAAATGTCCCGGCCAGTCATAGCGTGCGTAAGGGGAACTTGCATGGCGTACAGGATCGTGGCGGAGCGGGACAACGAGACCGTCAGGATGGACAGGACGAGTTCGCTGATGGCGCTGGCCAAGGCGCGGGTCTGGGCCAGCGAAGGCTGGAACGTCACCATCATCGTTGGGGATGAGGATGAGTTGGCGCCCGCACAGTCGGACCGTCTGCTGCTGGTGTGATTCCATTGACGTGAACGAATGAAAAGGCCGCCCGTGGGGCGGCCTTTTTTGTGACG
The DNA here is from genome assembly GCA_013695565.1 of Bradyrhizobium sp. Taxonomy (GTDB): domain Bacteria; phylum Pseudomonadota; class Alphaproteobacteria; order Rhizobiales; family Xanthobacteraceae; genus Bradyrhizobium. Next base: position 2,144 of record JACDAG010000049.1, on the reverse strand, counting down.
GGCGTTGTTACTTCGCGGGACAGCGGTCCGCGTTTGTCGGCCGCCACGGAACCGGGAACCCAGGCCGGCGTTAGCGTCACAGGCAGGCTTCGAGGAGGAGCGTCATGCACTGGCGATCAGCAACCGCGGATGCCGATGTGATGCGCGGCACCGGCGAGGACAACGTCCTCTACGCGACCGGATGGACCATCAGCGGGCTCGCGACCCTGGCCACCATCATCGCGGTCTGGGTGTTCGGGATCTGACTTCGTTACTGCTGCACGACCCGCTTGTCGCCGGTCACGCGCCGCACGCGTCTGTGCCCGAACAAGGCACCCGCCAATCGGGCAGCCCCAAAAGATTCTTTCCCGGCCCCGCATTCTTAACTTGATATTTGTTCTTTGTTTGTTCTCTATGGGCTTCAACCCCGGTGAGGTGAGCCATGGACAACAGACTGAACGAAATCCGCAGGAAAATCAGGTTCTTGCGCTCTGAAATGCTGAGCGCCGAGCAAGCCATCCGCCAACACGTCAACCGCGACGAGGACTGCGCCGAGGCCTCGATGCAGGTGATGGCGATGCGCGTCGTGATGCTCGGCCTGATCGGCGAACGCAACCGGCTGGGCGGCGAGGAACGCTTGCTCAACGTCGATGAGCGCTTGAAGCTGGAATGCCGTGCCGTCGGCAAGGGCCCTTTGAAAGGCGCGCGCGGCCGCCGTGTGCGATGACATCTGGGAATCGAAAATCCAGGCGCTGCGCGGAAAGCTCGTCGAACTGGCTGCGACGGTTCGGCGGCTTGATCGGTCCGGCCTGGACAATGCGACGGCGCAGCTCCTGCTTTCGCGCAAGCGGGCGGAGCTGGAAGATCTGATCAAGAGAGGTCGCTCCGATGCCGCCCGAGCCGCTCCGATGGTACGATCCCAGTGTGGATAATCCGCCCTGGATCAAGGCGCTCGCCGAAGTCCGGATGTTGGCCTGTCGCGAAGGCTGGTGCTACCAGCACGTCCAGGCGATCATCGTCTCGGTCGATCAATACGCCGAATCCGCGCTCGGCAATCGCAGCTACTTCCTGAACAAGCCCCATCGCATCGGCGGCGGCCGGAGCGATAACGTTCCGTGATGCCGCGATAGCCCCGTTGACGTGCGCCGCGCGATTTCCGTCAAGCGGCCGACGATCGGGGAACAGGGCACAGCCGGCGGCGTTTGCCCTGCATGAACGAGACGCTGCTGACAACGATTGAAAATTCGTTCCGGATCGCCTGGGATTATCTGGAGGCCACGGGCGAACTCGGCGATCCCGACATCGCCGCCAATCATTTGCTCGATACCATCGAGACGATGGTTCGCCACGGCGAGCGGCGTCGGCTGCTGCTCTCCAACAAGGCCATCGCCGCCTACCAGCATTTCAGAGCCGAACAGGGATTGTCGCTGGCTTCATAGGAACCGGGCGCCGCCTCGAGCGTTTTGGTCCGCGCGAACACTGGGGAGGATTTGATGGAACGCGGGTTCAAAAGCGCTGAAGCGTATCGCGCGACGGCCTTGCTCTGCCGTCAACAGGCCGCGTGCGATCCCGACAATAGCTGGAAATTGCTCGGCGAGGCCGAGCGGTGGGAATACCTGGCCGAACAGATCCTGGCTTCCCGCCAGAAAGATCGCACGGCCGAAAGCTCCAGATCGGCGATCGAGACCCGCTCGCGTGCTCCAGCCTCATAGCCGCCCGGCCTCGGGTAATCCTTCCCCGCTTGGCCGCCAGCCGCCACCGTTCAATCCGCTCCGGCTAATCCCAATTTAGCTTCTTGCGTCGGGGAACCCAACATAAGCGGTTGGAGTTGCCGCGCCATCGCCGTTCCGCCCTTGGCCTCTATCGGCGACGGAGGGTGTTGTGCTCCGGCCTGAAAATGCAGGGGTGAGCGATGTGCAAGACGTGCACCGAACTCGACGGTAAGATCGAGCACTACAGGCGCATAGCAACCTATGTCACCGACCAGCTCACGCTGGACGGGATTCCGGCTTGATCAAGCAGATGACGGCCGAGAAAGCCGCGCTTCATCCCGAGCAAAGCCAGTGAGGGCAACCTCGCGCACGATCCCAAGCGTTTCATCACCACCATCGCCGTCATCTTCGCGAGCCTGATCGGGTTTGCGGTCTTTGTGATTGAGCTGTAGC
>JACDAG010000504.1 GCA_013695565.1 Bradyrhizobium sp. | reverse complement strand
CCGCATTGTCGGGATCGGGCGCGAAACCATGCATGATCATCTGCCGGGATGGCCTTGGCATATTTTTCTCCAGCCAAGCCTCGCTCTTTATGATCCATTTCACGACCTCGCGCATGGCCATGCGCTTACCCGCCAGAGCATCCTGATAGGTCCGCTGCTGAAGTGCTTCCTCCACGGTGATCTCGCGGGTGCCCCCTTCGCCATCTAAGGTGAGGGTCTTTTCCACCAACACCTCGAACGCTGAGGTCTTTGAGGCGCGAGAAGAGATTGGGCGTCCTTTGAGATTGCCGCTGCGGCCCTTGGGAAACCAGCCGGGGTTCGGTGGCTTGCGGGAGGACGGCTTCTTATTCCACGATGCGGGCGCCTCCAGGCGCGGCTCGAGGCCGGTCCGCGCCGACCACCGTTCGATCGCAACATCGACATAGGCCGGATCGATGTCGAGCCCGCGAAAGCGCCGCCCGGTTCGCGCGGCTGCCATGAGCGTCGTGCCGGAGCCCAGAAAAAGATCGAGTACGAGATCGCCATGCCGCGTAACATCCATAAGGGCGTCGGCAACAAGACCTGTCGGCTTGACCGTCGGATGGAGGGTAAGATCCTCGCGTCGGCTGCCCCGCATGGAGTTTACTGAGGCGTAATCCCAGACATTGGTGCGGTTGCGGCCGTGTTTGCCGAGTTCGACCATATTGAGATGGGGGGCCATTCCCACGCGATAGACGAAGACCAATTCGTGCTTTGACCGGTAAAGCGATCCCATCCCAGCATTGGACTTGTTCCAGACGCAGAGGTTTAGGCACTCGCCATAGACTATGGCACCGGCCGCCGAGACGCTGTCCATGTGCCGCCAGTCCATGCAGACGAAGTGGACAGCGCCATCGCGCGAGACGCGCGCCGCAGCGCCCAGCGTATCAGCGAGGAAGGAACGGAACTCCGTTTCGCTCATCTCGCCTGAAGCCATCGCAAACTCGCGATGACTTCCGGCGGACACCGCGTGCCCTCCTATCCGCACATTGTAGGGAGGATCGAGGAAAGCCGTATCGACGAGCACCCCGTCGCCGATGATCCGCTGCAAGAATTTGGCATCGCGGCCATCGCCACATCCCACCCGATGCTCGCCGAGAATCCAGATATCGCCGGGCTTGGTTCTTGGCGTCGCCGAAACCGGAGGGATCACCTCATCATCGGGATCGGGAGCAGACGATAGAATGACATCGATCTCACCAGTCGAGAAGCCGGTCAGAGTAGGATCAATATCAACATCGATTGAAGCGAGCTCACCCAGTTCCTGCTGCAGGATTTCTAGATCCCAGCCAGCATTGAGGGCGATCTTGTTGTCGGCGATCCGAAGCGCCCGCTTCTGAGTTTCGGATAAGCCGGACAGGACGATCGTCGGTACCTCGACGATTCCCATGGCGCGGGCTGCCTGAAGGCGGCCGTGCCCGGCAATGATGTGGCCTTCGGGGTCGACGAGTATCGGATTGGTGAAGCCGAATTCCTTGATCGATGCCCGAAGCTGGTCGATCTGGCGCTTCGGATGGGTGCGGGCATTGCGCGGATCAGGAATGAGATCGTTCACGGGGCGGTATATGATCGCCAGCCGCGATGGGAGCGCAACAGATCCTGGATTGTTCATGAGCAGGAGGAGCCAGCACTAGAAATGATCGAGGGGAGCATTTGCTCGTTCCCAAGGGATGACCGCATCACGCATGACAAAGTAGCCACTAGATGGCCTATCGCTGTTCAAGCTATGCGCGATTCTTTGCGGGACTGCTACCTGTTCGACGCTTTCAAATGCCTGATGCTGTGCTTCAAATTGCCTGTTTGTACGCTTCCAGCGCCTGTTTTGCGTAATAACAGGAAAGTGCTCGGGGGACCGCGTAACCAGCAGGAATCATAATGGAATTTTGACTAGCTAGTGTCTGTCCATAAACGGAGATCTTTTGACGAGCACGGCAATTGACGCAGTGTTTGCAGGGGTTTGTGGAGCGTTTTTTGTCGGCGGCGACGATGGGTTGAGCGGTTTTTGAGGCGACCGGGCGTAAAGCGAGTTGCTGTGGCGAGCGT
>JACDAG010000501.1 GCA_013695565.1 Bradyrhizobium sp. | reverse complement strand
CCCCTGGCGCGATCGGGCCAGCTTCGCGCACTTGCCACCATCACCAGGAACCGCACGCCGTTGCTATCCGAATTGCCGACCATACGGGAGCAAGGAGTCGATTTCGGCAATCTGTCCGCGTGGACCGGAATGTTCGCGCCCAAGGGTACGCCGCCGGAGGTGGTCGAACAGCTATCGGGGGCGCTGCGTGAGATTCTGGACGAACCCGCGGTCGCCAGCGTCTCGCCGAGGTCGGCTTCGAAGCGCAATGGCTCCCGTCGAAGGAATTCGCCGCTTTCGTCGCCGCCGAGATCGAGCTTTGGGCGACGCTCACCAAGGAAGCGGGCATCGTCGCGCAGTAAGGCAGAATTGTGCGGGCTATGGATTGAGCCCGGGCAGATCGAGACCATTGGCCCGGGCGCAATCAATCGCGCTTTCGTAGCCCGCATCGGCATGACGCATGACCCCGGTCGCCGGATCGTTCCAAAGCACCCGCTCGATGCGGCGCGCAGCCTCCGGCGTTCCGTCGGCCACAATCACCATGCCGGCGTGCTGCGAATAACCGATGCCGACGCCGCCGCCGTGATGCAACGAGACCCAGGTGGCTCCGCTCGCGCAGTTGAGCAGCGCGTTGAGCAGCGGCCAGTCGGACACCGCATCCGAACCATCGCGCATCGCTTCGGTTTCGCGGTTCGGGCTCGCGACCGAGCCGCTGTCGAGATGATCGCGACCGATCACAACCGGCGCCTTGAGTTCGCCGCTTGCCACCATTTCGTTGAACGCGAGGCCCAGCCGATGGCGATCGCCAAGGCCGACCCAGCAGATCCGCGCCGGCAGGCCCTGGAACTTGATCCGTGCCCGGGCCATGTCGAGCCAGTTGTGCAGATGCTTGTCGTCCGGCATCAACTCCTTGACCTTGGCGTCGGTGCGGAAAATGTCTTCGGGATCCCCCGATAGCGCCGCCCACCGGAACGGCCCGATGCCGCGGCAGAACAGCGGACGGATATAGGCCGGAACGAAGCCGGGGAAATCGAACGCGTTCTTCAATCCCATGTCCTTGGCCATCTGGCGGATGTTGTTGCCATAGTCGAGCGTGGGAATGCCCTGCGCATGGAAATCCAGCATGGCCTGGACATGGCCGACCATCGAGGTCTTGGCCGCCGCTTCGACCGCTTTCGGATCGGCCTCGCGCCTGGACGCCCACTCGCCGAGTGTCCATCCCTTCGGCAGATAGCCGTTGATCGGATCGTGCGCGCTGGTCTGGTCGGTGACGATGTCGGGTCTTACGCCGCGGCGCACCAGTTCGGGAAAAACATCGGCGGCGTTGCCGAGCAAGCCGACCGAGACCGGCATTTTGCTTTGCGCGGCGTCGGCCATGATCGCGAGCGCCTCATCCAGCGTGCCGGCCTGCCGGTCGAGGTAACCGGTGCGCAACCGCATTTCGATGCGGCTCGGCTGGCATTCGACCGCAAGCATCGACGCGCCCGCCATCGTCGCGGCAAGCGGTTGCGCGCCGCCCATGCCACCGAGGCCGGCGGTGAGGATCCATTTGCCCGCGAGGCTGCCGCCGTAATGACGTCGCCCCACCTCGACAAAGGTTTCATACGTGCCCTGCACGATGCCCTGGCTGCCGATGTAGATCCATGATCCCGCCGTCATCTGCCCGAACATCATCAGGCCCAGCCTGTCGAGTTCATTGAAGTGATCGAGCGTCGCCCAGTGCGGTACCAAATTGGAGTTCGCGATCAGCACGCGCGGCGCATCGGAATGGGTGCGGAAAATTCCGACCGGCTTGCCCGACTGGACGACCAATGTCTGGTCGCCATCGAGCTTGCGCAGTGCTGTCACGATGCGATCGAAGCTATCCCAGTCGCGGGCCGCGCGGCCAATCCCGCCATAGACCACCAGTTCGCTCGGCCGTTCGGCAACATCCGGATCGAGATTGTTCATCAGCATCCGCAGCGGCGCTTCCGTCAGCCAGCTCTTGGCGCTGATCTCGGGCCCGCGCGGCGATCGGATGATACGGTCGTTGTCCAGGCGGCGGTTCATGACAAAATACCTTCCTTGGCAAGTCTTGTTTCAAACAAGGTTTGGAAATGGATTGTTGGGGAGCACCGACATCGCGGCTGACGGCAATGTGCCGGCTGCAACCAGCGCCGTGGCCTGCGCGATATCGTCGGCCATGTAGCGATCGCTGGCGAGCGCCGGCACTTCCCCGCGCAATACGACGATGACCGCGGCAAGCGCCGGGCTGGTCGTATGCGGCGCCCGCAGCCCGATGCCCTGCGCGGCAACCAAGAGCTCGATGCCGAGAATGGTCGCGAGATTGTCCGCCATGTCAGACAAGCGCCGCGCGGCGTGCGCGGCCATCGACACATGATCTTCCTGGTTGGCACTGGTCGGCGTTGAATCGATCGAGCAGGCCGCGGCGCGCTGCTTGTTCTCGGCATAGAGGGCGGCCGCGGTTACTTCGGCAATCATGAAGCCGGAATTGATGCCGGGCTCGGGAGTGAGGAACGGCGGCAGCCCGAAATTCAACGCGGGGTCGACCAGGGTCGCAATGCGCCGTTCGCTGATCGCACCGATCTCCGACAACGCCAACGCAATCTGGTCCGCGGCAAAGGCGACCGGCTCGGCGTGAAAATTTCCCCCTGAGACGATTTCTCCGGTTTCGACCAGCACCAGCGGATTGTCGGTGACCGCGTTGGCTTCGATCGTCAAGGTGCGGGCGGCTTGCATCAGGAGGTCAAGTGCGGCACCGGCGACCTGCGGCTGGCAACGCAGGCAATAGGGATCCTGCACCCGCTCGTCGCCTTCGAGATGCGACAAGCGAATGTCGCTGCCATCAAGCAG
>JACDAG010000500.1 GCA_013695565.1 Bradyrhizobium sp. | reverse complement strand
GCTGTACGGAGGTAAAGAGCTCATCCGATACCAAAGAAACCGCCGGCGAAAGAATTGGGTACCTCGCCTAGCACCAGAGTTGTGCCATTGAGATAGAGCACCCGTGCCGGGGCCGTCTACAGATGGGCTCTGCAGATCCCACGCGCCGCCGAAACCATAGGTCGGCGTATCGAATGTAAATGTCGTGGTCGCCCCGTTGGGCACGACCGTATGGCGCCAAGCTTCGGGGAACGTTACCGAATCATGGACAATGCCCCCGCCCGCCCCCGACAGGCCTGGGATCTGGGTCGGTCCGCCAAAATATTCAGTAGCGACAGCGCTGGGCCCGCCAACGGCGATTTCCCATGCGGTTAGAATCCGACATTAGAATGACTCGACATTCTTTCCCGGAACCGCTAATTTAATTCTTGGACCTTAAATATTTAAATGTTGGCGATTTAGGAGTTATTATGCGACATAAGACTTTTAAAACCGCGATGGTTGCTGGGCTAGCTCTCGTTTGGGGTGCATTCGGGGCCTCCGCGTCTCTGGTTAGCCAAAACGTCACCTTTACTTTCAACGTTGTTGACGCCGATACGTTGCGACTGACAGTCGATGGTGTCTTGGACGCAACCGGGAACTGGGCTCCCGTTAAGTTCTTTGACGCATTCGATATTAGAAATGTTGGTTCATTCTCCGCCGCCAAGGTCACTTATCTCAGCAATTCGCAATTTGAGAGCGGCGTATCGGGCAAGCAGGCCACCGGCGCGGGCGTTGGCTGCGCTAAGGGTGGTGGGGCTTCCGCATGCTTCGATTGGACTCCCAACTTATCACTGACTAATCACATGGTATTCAATATCGATTTTACTCCCACTGGCGGGGCCTCAATTTCAGCAATCCACATTTAAAGGTCGCGTTCTTTATCAACGACACCGATAAAAAGAAGACCGGTGACCTTTTATCGCTGAACTTCGCTCCTGACCAAATTGCATCGGTTCCCGAGCCCTCGACTTGGGCAATGATGATCTTGGGCTTCGCTGGTTTAGGCTTCATGGCGTATCGTCGGAAAAACAAACCTTCGTTCCGCGTAGCCTGAACTCAGCACCTTCAGAGCGACAGAGAAAGCCGCCTCGGTTGCGCGGCTTTTTCTTTGCCCACCTTTGGCCGCCTCTCTGAGAACGCCGCCCCACGCTCAACTGATGGTCCGGGTGATGGTGTCCCGTAGATGGTTCCAAGGTCTTCATGGTCATTCCGCGATAGTCAGCCGCTTCGAACGTGTCTGCTCGCCGCTGCATCAGCCACTCGCCGCCGTGTGGCTGAAACTTGTGCCGGACCAAAAGCTCCTATCGGAGCAGTCTTTGCTCAAACAGTTGGTTAAGTCGTTGAGTCCGTTGCGGGTCAATCGCTACCGATTGCCGACGCCCGAGCTAGTCTAGGTCTGTTTCTCATCCTTAGCTAGCCGTCATAGCGGAGTTCGAGGACGTGACCGGACTGCAGGGACCCGCGATCAAAAGGACGGATTGGCTGTTTAATTCACCAACGCCGGGGCCTGATCCAACTCTTGAGATAGCCGAATGAGATATTTAAGAAACTATTAATATTGATCGATGGGTGTCAAGAGATGATGTCAACGGGCTAATTTTCGAATTGGCACTGCGGCACATTAAATGACGGAGCGCGTTCGACGCACGAGCTGCTTGGATTGTCGGCAACGTCAGTCTTTCGCGCAAAATGAAGCCCTGGCGCACCAAATCACGAGTTCTGCCAACAAGGAGAACTGTGCCATGCCGGGATTTAACCAGCCCCGATCAGCGGGATCGCCTCATCCCGTTCATATAAATAGAGCAGACACCGCAGCGCTTCGCCGCGGTCGCCCTTGAGCTTCGGGTTGTCCTTCAGGATCCGCAGCGCCTCGTCGCGGGCTTGCGTGATCAGCTGGCCGTGGACGTCGGAGCGGGCGATGCGATAGCCGGGCAGGCCGCTTTGCCTGATACCAAGCACATCGCCTTCGCCGCGCAGTTTCAGATCCTCCTCGGCGATCCGAAACCCGTCTGACGTTTCGCGGATCACCTTTAATCGCGCGGTCGACATCTCGTTGAGCGGCTCCTTGTAGAGCAGCAGGCATGTGGAGGCTTCCGAGCCACGGCCGATGCGGCCGCGCAATTGGTGCAATTGCGCGAGCCCGAAGCGTTCGGCGTTCTCGATCACCATGATGGACGCGGCGGGCACATCGACGCCGACCTCGACCACGGTGGTGGCGACCAGCAGGCCGATCTCGTGGGCGGCGAATTGCGCCATCACGCGGTCTTTTTCGGTGCCCTTCATCTGGCCGTGCACGAGGCCGACGCGGTCGCCGAAGCGTTGCTGCAGGCGCTCGAAGCGTTCGGTAGCGTTGGTGAGATGCTCGATGCCCTCGGCCTCGGATTCCTCCACCAGCGGGCAGATCCAGTAGACCAGTTTGCCGGCTTTCAGCGCGCGGCCGACGCCGTCGATCACTTCGTCGAGCCGGCTGTTGGAAACGGTGCGGGTCTCGATCGGCTGGCGGCCGGCCGGCTTCTCGCGCAATTCCGAGACGTCCATGTCGCCAAAATACGTCAGCACCAGCGTGCGCGGGATCGGCGTGGCGCTCAGCACCAGCACATCGACGGCGTCGCCCTTGTTGGTCAGCGCCAGCCGCTCACGCACACCAAAACGATGCTGCTCGTCGACCACAGCCAGCGCCAGCGACTTGTACACGACGTCGTCCTGGATCAGCGCGTGGGTGCCGACCAGGACATCGATCTCGCCGGCTTCAAGCCTGGCCAGGATCTCGCGACGCTCCTTGCCCTTTTCGCGCCCCGTGAGGATCGCTACCCGCATGCCGGCGCGCTCCGCGAGCGGCGTGATGGTCTTGATGTGCTGGCGCGCGAGGATCTCGGTCGGCGCCATCAGCGCCGCCTGCTTGCCGGCTTCGGTCACGGCGGCGGCCGCCAGCAGCGCCACCACGGTCTTGCCGGACCCGACGTCGCCCTGCAGCAGCCGCAGCATGCGCACCGGCTGGCGCAGATCCTCGGTGATGGCGGCGACCGCGTCGCGCTGCGAGGCCGTCAGCGCATAAGGGAATGCATCGATGATCTTGCTGCGCAGATGCCCATCGCCGGCGTGTCGATCGCCGGCCGGACGGCGCAGCTGCGCGCGCACCAGCGCCAGCGCCAGTTGACCCGCGAGCAGTTCGTCAAAGGCGAGCCGCGACCAGAACGGACCGTCCGGCAGGATGTCCGTGAGCTCGACCGGGATGTGGACGCGGGTGAAGGCTTCCCTGATTGGCGGGAAGTGGCAGCGGCGGATCACTTCCGGGCTGATCCATTCGGGCAGCTCAGGGAGTTTTTGCAGCGCCTGCGCGACCGCACGGCGCAGTGAGCCAAGCGCCAGGCCTTCCGTGAGCGGATAGACCGGATCGATGCCGGTCAGTTTCGCAAACGCCGCTTCGTCGACGACGTTGGTGGGATGCACGATCTGGGGAATCCCGTCGTACATTTGCAAGGTGCCGGAGACGTAGCGCTTCTCCCCGACCGGCAGCAGTTTTTCGACATAACCGGGTTTGGCGCGGAAAAACTTCAGCACCACGTCGCCGGTGTCGTCGCTGGCATAGACGAGGTAGGGCGCACGGGAATTGCGCGGCGGAGGAGGGCGGTGGCGATCGACGATGACTTCCAGCGTCACCACGGTTCCCTGCGCCGCGTCGCGAATCTTGGGCCGCGCGCGGCGATCGATCACGCTGGCCGGCAGATGCAGCAACAGATCGACCAGCCGCGGCGTCTCGCTGCGGCCGAGCAGATAGCGCAGCAATTTGTCCTGCTTCGGCCCGACGCCAGCAAGTGTCGTGACCGGGGCAAACAGCGGATTGAGCAGAGGAGGGCGCATGAGAAGACCTAAAACCGTTTTTCGTCGTCATGCCCGGCCATAGTAGTCTGCCTGGCGCAGACTACGTACACTTGTCTGCGCTGCCGGGCATCCATGTCTTTTTTTGTGGCCAAGACGTGGATGGCCGGGACATAGGCGAGCGGAAGCGACGCCGTCCTTCGGACGTCTAAGCCCGGCCATGACGATCTAGTAGACCTCTAGGTGGAGAACGGGTGCTGACATTCGTGGTCCCGCTCGCTATATCAACCCCGCCCGGCACGTCCGGGCTTTTGGCGTTCGGATGGGAATGGGACAATGACGGGTTCGACACGATCGAGCAGTGGCCTCGACGACCGCCGCAAGCGGCTTTTGTTTCGCTGCTGGCATCGCGGCACCCGCGAGATGGATCTCATCCTCGGGCGGTTTGCCGATGCCGAGATATCGAACCTGTCTGACGGCGACATGGCGGAACTCGAACGCCTGATCGACGTGCCCGATCCCGATCTCTATGCCGCGCTGATCGGCGACAAGCCGCTTGATCCCGAATATGCCAGCGCGCTGTTCGATCGCATCAAGGCGTTTCGCGCCGTGGACCACGGCGCATGAAATCGCCGGTTAAATCGCCCGCCGCGCTGCTGGCCCCCGGCCGCGCGCTGACCTTTGCCAATGTCGCCGAGGGCGCCGAAGGCCTCGTGGTTTCCGACCTCGCGCGCGCGGTGGCGGCGCGGCCGAACCCGCCGGCGGTCAGCCTTGCCGTGGTCTGCCGCGACGGTCCGCGCATGCAGCAACTGGCCCGCGCGCTGGAATTCTTCGCCCCCGATTTGCCGGTCATGCAGTTCCCGGCCTGGGACTGCCAGCCCTATGACCGGGTGTCGCCGCATGGCGGCATCCTGGCACAGCGGCTGACCACGCTGGCGCGGTTGTCGCGACTGGCGGGCAGCGACAAGCCGCTGATCGTGCTGACCACGGTCAACGCCAT
>JACDAG010000494.1 GCA_013695565.1 Bradyrhizobium sp. | reverse complement strand
GGACGCTGCTGGCGACGGCCTTTCTCGTCATGGCGGTAGTGTTTGCGTTTTTGCGCCGGGGCACGCCGACCATCGCGGCCGGCGTCGCGGTGCTGCTGGCGCTGGCCGGCACCTGCGCCGGGATGTGGCTCGCCGGTTTCTCCATCAACAATCTGACTTTGATGGCGCTAGCGATTTCGGTCGGCTTCGTCGTCGACGACGCCATCGTCATGATCGAGAACATGTACCGCAATCTCGAGCAGGGCATGAAGCCGTATCAGGCCGCGCTCGAAGGCGCCAGGCAGATCGGGTTCACGGTGCTGTCGATCAGCCTGTCGCTGATGGCGCTGGCGATTTCGGTCGGCTTCGTCGTCGACGACGCTATCGTGATGATCGAGAACATGTACCGCAATCTCGAGCAGGGAATGGCGCCGCTTGCCGCGGCAATGGAAGGCGCCAAGCAGATCGGCTTCACGGTATTGTCGATCAGCCTGTCGTTGATCGCGGCCTTTACGCCGCTGATTTTCATGGACGGGTTGGTCGGGCGGCTGTTGCGCGAATTCTCGCTGACGCTGACCTTTGCGATCGTGGTGTCGACCGTGGTCTCGCTCACGGTGACCCCGATGATCTGCGCGCATTTCATCAAGGAGGCGACCTCCGACCGTGCGACCTGGTTCGACCGGCTCGTCGAGGGCACGCTGTCGCGCATCGTGTCGTTCTACACCTGGACGCTGCGGCGGGTGCTGGAGTTTCCCTACCTCACGCTGGTCGTGTTCTTTGCCACCATTGCGTTGACGGTGGTGCTCTACATCAAGACGCCGAAGGGATACTTCCCAACCGACGACAGCGGTTTTGTGATCGGGGCGACCCGCGCATCTCCCGATATTTCGTTTCAGGCCATGCTCGGCCTGCAGCAGCAACTTGCCGATATCGTCATGGCCGACCCTGCCGTTGCCGGCATCGGCTCATCGCTCGGCAGCGGCGGCGGTCCGGGCGGCGGCGGTTCCAACCGCGGCACCATGTTTATCAGCCTGAAGCCGCCCGAGCAGCGCGAAGGGCAGTCGACAACGGTGGTCATCGACCGGCTGCGGCGGGCGCTCTATCGCGTCGCCGGCATCCGCCTGTTCATGTTCGCCGCCCAGGATATCCGTACCGGCGGACGGCAGAGCGACTCCGACTATCAATATACGCTGTCGAGCACCGATCTCGATCTCTTGCAGAAATGGGCGCCCCTGGTCGGCAAGCGCATGGAGACCGTCGAGGGCATCACCGACGTGTCCGCTGACCGCGATCCCGGTGGGCTGCAATTGTCGCTGGTGATCGACCGCAAGACCGCCTCCAGCCTCGGCGTCCGCGTTCAGGACATCGACAACGCCCTGAACAACGCGTTCGCGCAACGGCAGATTTCAATCGTCTATACCCAGCGCAACCAGTACATGGTGGTGCTGGAGATCGACCCGAAATTCCAGGCCGATCCGTCGAACCTGGAACGCATTTTCGTCGAGGGCGCCAACAACGCGCAGGTGCCGCTATCGGCTGTCGTGCGCTATCAACGCGGCCTGTCGCCGCTTGCGGTCTATCACTCGCAGTCGTTCCCCTCAACCACCGTATCGTTCAACCTGCTGCCCGACGTGCCGCTGGAGATCGCGACCACCAACATCCAGCGCGCGGTCGACGAACTGCACATGCCGGAGGGGATCCGCGGCAGTTTCGACGGCAGTGCCGGCGACTTCAACAAGACCAGCGGCCGGCAGCCGCTCTTGATCCTAGGCGCGCTGGTGGCGATGTATATCGTGCTCGGCGTGCTCTACGAGAGTCTGGCACATCCCTTGACCATCATCTCGACGCTGCCGTCGGCGGGCCTCGGCGCGCTATTGGCGCTGCAGGTGACCAACACGCCGCTGACCGTGATCGCCTTTGTCGGCATTATTTTGCTGATCGGCATCGTCAAGAAGAACGGGATCATGATGGTGGATTTTGCGCTGGATGCCGAGCGCAACCGCGGTCTGTCCTCGGCGGATGCGATCTTCGAGGCCTGCACCGCCCGGTTCCGCCCGATCCTGATGACGACGATGGCGGCCTTGTTTGCCGGTATTCCCTTGGTGATCGCCACCGGCCCCGGCACCGAGCTGCGCCGGCCATTGGGAATCACGATCATCGGCGGGCTGTTCGTGTCCCAGATCCTGACGCTGTACACGACGCCCGTGATTTATCTTCTGATCGACCGGTTGCGGCGGCGTTGGTCCGAACCGGCCGCAATCCAGGCACCGGCGGAATAATCGCCCGATCGGCCTTGATTTGTTGATGGGGTGGACGGCGAAGCGTATAGCGGGCGGATGTCAAAACAATCCAAGTCCAAAGCTGGCACCGACCCAATAGAGGTGCCGGAGTGCCCCGACTGCGGCAAACCGCTGCCCCTGTGCATCTGCGAGAGCATCACGCCGATCGAAAACAAGGTCTGGCTCCTGATCCTGCAGCATCCGCAGGAACAGGACCGGACGCTCGGCACCGCGCGGCTGACGGCGCTGCATTTTGAGGACGCCGTGCTCAAGGTCGGATTGTCCTGGCCGAGCCTCTCCAAGGCGCTGGGACGGCCGGTCGACGATCCCTCGCGCTGGGCGGTGCTGTATCTCGGTTCCGCCAAGGTCAGTGAGCTCGAGACCGAGAACGAGATCGTCGCGATCAACCGCAAGGGCGAAATCGAGCCGCATCAGCGCGCCATCCTCAGCGATATCGAGGGCATCGTGCTGCTCGACGGCACCTGGAGCCAGGCCAAGGCGTTGTGGTGGCGCAATGCGTGGATGCTGAAATGCCAGCGGGTGATTCTCGGGCCGAAGCGTCCGTCGCGCTATGGCAAGCTCCGCAAGGAGCCGCGCAGCGACGGGCTGTCGACCATCGAGGCCGCAGCAATGCTCCTGGCGGGGCTCGAGAAGCGGCCCGATATTGCCGAGACGCTCAACGGTAGTTTCGATCGATTGTTGACGCGATACCGCGAGGTTCAGGCCACCATGCCGGAAATCGCACCGAAGCCGAAGAAGCGCGATTGGCGCCGCAAGGGGGTTAAAGCCCGGGCCAAATAATGTTAGCGAAGGCTGGGAGCGATCAATAAGACAGCCAACTTGCTTGCCCAAATGGCTTGCCACCAAGCCGAGAAGGAACGAAACGCCTGATGCAATCGCTGGAACCGCACCATGACGAAATTATCGTCGGACCTAGCGACCGCAATTTCGGGTTCACGATGGCGGCGGTCTTTGCGCTGATCGGCGGCATCGGGCTGTATGCGGGTTCGTCTCACGCGCCGATCTGGCTGTGCGTCGCCGCCGCTGTTGCGAGCCTTACCCTGTGGCGACCGCAAACGCTGAATCCGGCAAACCGGGCCTGGCTGAAGCTCGGGCTCCTGATGTACCGCGTGGTCAATCCCGTCATCATGGCCATTCTTTTTTTCGGCGCGATCCTGCCGATTGGACTTGTCATGCGGCTGTTCGGCAAGGATTTCCTCAGGCTCGCACGTGATCGTTCGTCGCCAACCTATTGGCTGCCGCGCTCCGATCCCAGACCGCCGTCTGAATCGATGCGACAGCAATTTTAAGGGCAGGCTGATGTCGTTTCTGCGCGAACTGTTTGCCTTCATTCGGGCTCGCCGCAAATTCTGGCTGATCCCGATCTTTGCCGTGATGCTGGTATTGGGGGGATTGGTGGTTCTGACCAAAGGTTCAGCGCTGGCGCCGTTCGTCTACACGCTGTTCTGAGCCGCGAAATTGCGCATCCTCGGCATCTCGGCATTCTACCACGACAGCGCCGCAGCCTTGCTGGTGGATGGCAAGATCGCTGCGGCTGCTCAGGAAGAGCGCTTCACGCGCAAGAAGCACGATCCGAATTTTCCGACCGCCGCGATCCGCTATTGCCTGTCGGCGGCCAACATCGCCGCAAGCGAACTCGACCATGTCGTGTTCTACGAAAAACCGTTTCTCAAATTTGAGCGCCTGCTCGAGACCTACCTCGCCTTCGCGCCGCGCGGTTTTCAGTCGTTCCGGAAAGCGATCCCGGTCTGGCTGAAGGAGAAGCTGTTTCAGAAAAGCGTGCTGCGCGACCGTCTCCTCGAGATCGACGACAGCGTCGATTGGGAGGCAAAACTGCTGTTTGCCGATCATCACCAGAGCCACGCGGCCTCGGCCTTCTTTGCCTCGCCGTTTGCCGAGTCCGCGATCCTGACCCTGGACGGCGTCGGAGAATGGACGACGACGTCGGCCGGATTCGGCAAGGACAACTCGCTCGACCTGACGCGCGAGATCAATTTCCCGCACTCCGTCGGGCTGCTCTACTCGGCTTTCACCTATTACACCGGCTTCAAGGTCAATTCCGGCGAGTACAAGGTGATGGGCCTCGCGCCGTACGGCGAGCCGAAATATGCGAAACTGATCCTCGATCATCTCGTCGACCTCAAGGACGACGGCAGCTTCCGGCTCGATCTGCAATATTTCGACTATTGCACCGGGCTGACCATGACCAACAGCCGGTTTGACGACCTGTTCGGCGGCAAGCCGCGCGATCCGTCCGAACGCCTGGACCAGCGCCACATGGATCTGGCCGCTTCCGTGCAGCAGGTGACGGAAGAGATCGTGCTGCGGCTGACGCGTAGTCTGGCGCGCGAGGGACAATCGGAAAACCTGTGTCTGGCGGGGGGCGTGGCGCTGAACTGCGTCGCCAACGGCAATATCCTGCGCGAACGCAATTTCAAAAACATATGGGTGCAGCCCGCGGCGGGCGATGCCGGCGGCGCGCTTGGTGCGGCGTTGGCGGCGCATTATCAATTTGCCGGCAAGCCGCGTGCGACGCCGACCGGCGATGCCATGGCCGGCGGCTATCTCGGGCCGTCCTTTGCGCAGGCCGAGATCGAACGGCGGCTGGCCGAGGCCGGAGCGGTGTTCTCAACGCTCACCGATCAGGCGCTCATTGAAAGCACGGTCAAGGCGCTGGTGGCGGAGAAGGCGGTCGGCTGGTTCCAGGGACGGATGGAATTCGGTCCGCGTGCGCTCGGAGCGCGCTCGATCCTGGGCGATCCCCGGTCGCCGCGCATGCAGAGCTCGCTCAATCTGCGGGTCAAGTTTCGCGAAAGCTTTCGCCCGTTTGCGCCAGCGGTGCTGCGCGAGGATGTCGCCGAATGGTTCGAACTCGATGGTGACAGTCCGTACATGCAGATTGTCGCCGACGTGCTGCCGAAACACCGCCGGCCCGCCAATCCCGGCGATGAAAAGCTGTTCGGCATCGAGCGCCTCAATATTCCGAGGTCGGATATCCCGGCCGTCACCCATGTCGATTTTTCGGCACGGATACAGACCGTGCACGCCGACACCAATGCGCGGTTTCATGCGCTGCTGACCGCCTTCAAGGCCGCGACGGGGTGTCCGGTGCTGGTCAACACCAGCTTCAACGTCCGCGGCGAGCCGATCGTGTGCACGCCGGAAGACGCCTTCCGCTGTTTCATGGGCAGCGATATCGAGGTGCTGGTGGTCGGCAATTGCTTCCTGAACAAGGAAGACCAGCCGGAATCGCTGAAGCTCGACTACAAGAACATGTTCGAGCTCGACTGACCGGACGGCGAGGGCAGGCATGAAGTTTCGAAGAGCCACGCAGTTGATTGGCGCTATCGCGGTCATGACGGTTGTGACGCTGGCCACGCTTGAGGTCGTGCTCCGGATCGTCGACTTGCGGGAGTTGCGTGAGGGCGTCAGCGAGCGATCGCTCAGCTACCAGTACGACGCTGAACTCGGGTGGATGCCGATCCCGGGGTCGGTTTCGATGGTCAGCAACGCCCGCACCATCCATGCCCGGCACAACAGCCTCGGTTTGCGCGACGACGAATTCACGCTCGACGCGCAGCCGACCATCATGTTCCTGGGGGACTCCTTTGTCTGGGGGCTGGATGCCGAGGCCGGCGAGCGCTTTTCCGAATTGCTGAAACCGCTCATCCCCAATACCAAAATCCTGGCGGCGGGGGTCTCCGGTTACGGCACGGATCAGGAATATCTGCTGCTGCAAAAATTGTGGCCGAAGGTGAAGCCGGCGGTCGTCGTGTTGATTTTTTGCACCAACAACGACCGCGACGATAACAGCAGCAATATCCGCTACGAGGGCTATCAGAAGCCCTACTTCGTCACGGGTCCAGACGGTGCGCTGATGCTGGCAGGACAACCCGTCCCCAAATCACGCCTGCAAGCCATCAAGGAAGACTGGTGGGTGCGCCATTCCTGGTTGGTGAGGCTTGCGAATGCGGTCTACCTGAAGCTCCGGCACCCGGCTCTGCGGGTG
>JACDAG010000489.1 GCA_013695565.1 Bradyrhizobium sp. | reverse complement strand
ATCCGCAGGCCCATGGTGCGCACAATCCGCCAGCCGCCCATCAGCGTGCCCAGCCCCATCGCCGCCTGGCACGAGATCACCACCCAGAACGGGATCGAGAAGGTGGTGCCGAGATGGCCCTGTGAATAGAGCAGCACCGCGATGATGCCCATGGTCTTCTGCGCGTCATTGCCGCCATGGCCGAGCGAATAAAGCGAGGCCGAGACGAATTGCAGGATGCGGAAGGCACGGTCGACCGCGAATGGCGTCGAGCGCACCGACAGCCAGGACACGATCGCGACCAGCACCAGCGCCAGCAGGAATCCGACCAGCGGCGACAGCACGATCGCCAGCAGCGTCTTGGTCAACCCGGTCCAGACCGCGGCCGAAAGCCCCGCCTTCGCCACGCCCGCGCCGACCAGCCCACCGATCAGTGCGTGTGAGGATGAGGAGGGAATCCCGAGCGCCCAGGTGATCAGGTTCCAGACGATGGCACCGACAAGGGCGGCAAAGATCACGGTCGCATCGATCACGCTCGGCTCGATGATCCCGGTGCCGATAGTGTTGGCGACATGCAGCCCGAACACCAGGAAGGCGATGAAGTTGAAGAAGGCGGCCCATAGCACCGCATATTGCGGCCGCAGCACGCGGGTCGACACGATGGTGGCGATCGAATTCGCCGCATCGTGCAACCCGTTGAGGAAGTCGAACAGCAGCGCGACCGCAATCAACGCGATCAAAATCGGAAGACCAAGCGTGGCGTCCACCTGATGTCCCTACCCTATACTTGCTCGATCACGATGGAATTGATCTCGTTGGCGACGTCGTCGAAGCGGTCCGAAACCTTTTCGAGATGCTTGTAGATCTCGGCGCCGACCACGAAATCCATGGTGTTGGCGGCGCGGTGCTTGAGGAACAGCTCCTTCAATCCGATATCGTGGAGGTCGTCGATGCGGCCCTCCAGCTTGCCGATCTCCTCGGTGATCGCCGTCAGCATCGCGACGTTATCGCCAATCGCCTGCATCAGCGGCAGCGCGCGGCCGACGAGATTGGCGCACTCGACAATCAGCGTTCCCATTTCGCGCATCGGCGGTTCGAAAGTGCGGACCTCGAACAGAATGACGGCCTTGGCGGTCTGCTGCATCTGGTCGATGGCGTCGTCCATCGAGGTGATCAGGTTCTTGATGTCGCCACGGTCGAACGGGGTGATGAAGGTGCGGCGGACCGCCGTCAGCACCTCGCGGGTGATATTGTCAGCGTCGTTTTCGAACTGATTGACGCGCTGGCAGAACACCGGCGTCTCGTCGCCACCACGCAGCATGTCCTGCAGTGCCAGCGCGCCTTGCACGACGGTCTGGGAATGACGGGCAAAGAGGTCGAAAAACCGCTCTTCCTTGGGCAGGAAATAGCGAAACAAGCGCAGCATCGGGCATATCCATCGTTCTGGAACGGCCGCCCGGAGCGGCCCGTCACAAAACTGTCATAGACCATTCGAACGGAAAGCGCGCGACGGCTGACCGCCGGAAACCGGTCATCCACCGCTTTGTGGGCAAAAAATCCGCCGAAAATCGGCCTGATTCAGAGCGAACGGCGGAAATAATGCGCGATCTCGCCGATCACGCCGCGGCGGAACGTCAGCACGCAGGTGACGAAGATGACGCCCTGGATCACCGTCACCCACTGACCGAAACCAGCCAGATACTGCTGCATGGCGATGATCACGAAGGCGCCGACCACCGGACCGAATACCGTTCCGAGGCCGCCGACCAGCGTCATCAGCACTACTTCACCTGACATCGTCCAGTGTACGTCAGTGAGCGAAGCGTTCTGCGCCACAAACACCTTCAGCGAGCCGGCAAAACCGGCGAGCGTTCCGGACAGAATGAAGGCGACCAATTTGTACTGATCGGTCTTGTAGCCCAGCGAGATCGCGCGCGGCTCGTTTTCGCGGATTGCCTTCAAGACCTCGCCGAATGGCGAGTTGATGGTACGGTAGATGATGAGGAAGCCACCGAGGAAGCCGGCCAGCACAACGTAGTAAAGGGTGATCGGCTTGGCGAGGTTGAAGACTCCGAACAGGTAGCCCTGCGGAATACCCTGGATGCCGTCTTCGCCATGGGTGAACGGCGTCTGCAGGTAAACGAAAAACAACAACTGCGAGAGCGCCAGGGTGATCATCGAGAAGTAGATTCCCTGCCGGCGGATCGAGACATAGCCGGTGATGACACCGAGCGCAGCCGCGCCCAATGTACCGAACAAGATCCCCAGTTCCGGCGACAGCCCCCAGACCTTCAGCGCGTGCGCGGTCAGATAGCCCGCCGTACCCAGGAACATCGCATGGCCGAATGACAGCAAGCCGCCATAGCCGATCAGGAGATTGAAGGCACAGGCGAGCAGCGCAAAGCACAGCGCCTGCATCACGAAGAACGGATAGATGCCGGTCCATGGCACGATGAGCAGCAGCGCGGCCATCACCACGAAGACGACCATCTCGTCGCGAACGGCGCGCGGGCTTGCCGGCAGTGTATCGTCAGTCAATGCACTCATGTCAGGCCGCCCGTCCGGTCAGTCCCGTTGGCTTCACCAGCAACACCAGCACCATCAGGACGAAAACCACGGTGTTTGAAGCCTCGGGATAAAAATACTTGGTTAGTCCCTCGATCACGCCGAGCGCAAAGCCGGTAATGATCGATCCCATGATGGACCCCATGCCGCCGATCACCACCACCGCAAACACGACGATGATCAGGTCGGCGCCCATCAGCGGCCGGACCTGGTTGATGGGTGCGGAGAGCACGCCGGCCAGCGCCGCGAGACCAACGCCGAGCCCATAGGTCAGCGTGATCATCCGGGGCACGTTGATGCCGAACGCGCGCACCAGCGTCGGATTTTCGGTAGCTGCCCGCAGATTGGCGCCAAGCCGGGTCTTTTCGATCAGGTACCAGGTGGCAATGCAGACGATGAGCGAGAACACGACCACCCAGCCGCGGTAGATCGGCAGGAACATGAATCCGAGATTCATGCCGCCCTTCAACTCATCGGGGATCGCGTAAGGAAGACCCGAGGAGCCGAAATAATTCTGGAACACGCCCTGCACGATCAGCGCGATACCGAACGTCAGCAGCAATCCGTATAGATGATCAAGACCGGTAAGCCATTGCAGCATGGTCCGCTCCAGGATCATGCCGAAGATTCCGACCACGATGGGCGCGATGATCAGCGCCGGCCAATAGCCGAGGCCGGTGAGGTGCAACAGGAAGTAGGCGCAGAAGGCGCCCATCATGTAGAGCGCGCCATGGGCGAAATTGATGATGTTGAGCATGCCGAAGATCACGGCCAGCCCGAGACTGAGCAGCGCGTAGAACGAGCCGTTGATCAGTCCCACCAACAGCTGTGCGTAGAGAGCTTGCATCGGGTTCGCACTCAATCTCGTTTTGACGCGGTAACGCGAAGATATCACATGGTAACGTGAAGATATCGCGTGGTGACACCAAGGGAAGCCCGCCGGCACGACGCCGGCGGGCGATTGTTGTTACTTCTTTACCAGCGGACAAGCGCTTTCCGAAAGCGGCCGGAAGGCCTGGTCGCCCGGGGTGGTTCCAATCAGCTTGTAATAATCCCAGGGACCCTTGGATTCCTCAGGCTTCTTGACCTCAAACAGATAGGCCGGGTGAATCTTGCGACCGTCAACGCGGATCGAGCCCTTGCCGAACAAGGCATCATCCGTTGGCAGCGACTTCATCTTGTCGACGACCTTGATGCCGTCATGGACGTTGCCGCCCATTGCCTCAAGCGTCTTGAAGTAGTGGATCAGCCCCGAATAGACGCCGGCCTGCACCATCGAAGGCTGCGCCTTGTTCTTCATGCGCTCGGAGAATCGCTTGGAGAACGCGCGGGTTCCGTCGTTGAGGTCCCAATAGAAGGTTTCCGTGAAGGTCAGGCCCTGCGCCACCTTCAGACCGAGCGAGTGAACGTCGGTGATGAACAGCAGCAGACCGGCAAGCTTCTGGCCGCCGGCGACGATGCCGAATTCCGATGCCTGCTTGATCGTGTTGGTGGTGTCGCCGCCGGCATTGGCCATGCCGACGATCTTGGCCTTGGAGGCCTGCGCCTGCAGCAGGAACGAGGAGAAATCCGACGAATTCAGCGGATGCTTGACAGTGCCGATAACCTTGCCGCCCGACTTCACCACCACCGCCGTCGTGTCGCGCTCGAGCGCGTGGCCGAACGCATAATCCGCGGTCAGGAAGTACCAGGTGTCACCGCCTGCTTTCACCAGCGCCTGCCCGGTGCTGTTGGCGAGCATGTAGGTGTCGTAGACCCAGTGAACCGTATTCGGCGAACATTGGGCGTTGGTGAGATCCGACGTCGCCGCGCCGGTATTGATCATGACGGCGTTCTTTTCCTTCACCAGATTGTTGATCGCCAGCCCCACGCCCGAATTCAGCACGTCCATCAGGATGTCGACCTTTTCGACGTCGATCCATTGGCGCGCGATTGTCGTGGCAATATCAGGCTTGTTCTGGTGGTCGGCCGAGATCAGGTCGATCTTCCAGCCTTTGGCCGCGAGCCCGGAATCCTCAATCGCCATCTGCGCGGCGAGCGTCGAGCCGGCGCCGCCGAGGTCGGAATAGAGGCCGGAATTGTCGGTGAGAACGCCGATCTTGACGTTCTTGTCCTGCGCCATGGCCGCAGTCACGCAGAGCGCCAATGCGGTGCCGAATAGAAGAGCCGAAATTTGCTGTTTCATATTTTCCCCCTGAATTTTCTTCCAGATACTATGCCAATCAGACGCCGAGATAGGTATGGAGCTTATCCATGTTGGCTTGCAGGTCCGCATTCGCGAATCCGTCGATGACCTTGCCGTGTTCGACGATGTAGTAACGGTCCGCGACCGTCGAGGCGAAGCGGAAGTTCTGCTCCACCAGCAGGATGGTAAACCCTTCGGACTTCAGCCGCGCGATGGTGTGGCCGATCTGCTGGATGATGACGGGCGCAAGGCCCTCGGTCGGTTCATCCAGCATCAGGAACCGCGCGCCGGTACGCAGGATCCGGGCGATCGCCAGCATCTGCTGCTCGCCGCCCGAAAGTTTCGTACCTTGGCTATTCAGGCGTTCCTTCAGGTTTGGAAAGAGCTCAAAAATCTGATCGAGCGATAGTCCGCCCGGGCGCACGATCGGCGGCAGCAGCAGGTTTTCGCGCACGTCGAGGCTTGCGAAGATGCCGCGCTCCTCGGGGCAGAAGGCGACCCCCATCCGCGCGATCTTGTCGGACGCGGCGCGCGTGATGTCTTCATTGTTGAAACGGATCGAACCGGTGCGCTTGCCGATGATTCCCATCACCGATTTCAGTGTGGTGGTCTTGCCGGCGCCGTTGCGCCCGAGCAGCGTCACCACCTCGCCGGCATTCACATTGAAATTGATGCCATGAAGGATGTGGGATTCGCCGTACCAGGCCTCCAGATTCTCGACCGAGAGAACCTGCGTCCCGGCCGCCTTTGCGGGGGCTTCCGCCATCTTTACCTCAGCCATGACCGGCCCCCAGATAGGCTTCCTTGACGCGCTCGTCTTTGGACAGTTCGGCATAATTGCCTTCCGCCAGCACCTGACCGCGCGTCAGCACCGTGATGATGTCGGACAGGTTCGCCACCACGGAAAGATTATGTTCGACCATCAGAATGGTGTGTTTCGCCGAGATGCGCTTGATCAGCGCCTGGATCTTTTCGATGTCCTCATGGCCCATGCCGGCCATCGGTTCGTCCAGCAGCATCATCTCCGGGTCCAGCGCCAGCGTCGTTGCGATTTCAAGCGCGCGCTTGCGGCCATACGGCATCTCGACCGCCGGCGTGTTGGCGAATTCGCTCAAACCGACATCGTTCAGCAGCTCACGAGCGCGGCCGTTGAAACGATCGAGCACGGTCTTGGAGCGCCAGAAATCGAACGAAGAGCCGTGTTGGCGCTGCAACGCGACCCGCACATTCTCGAGCGCCGTCAGATGCGGAAACACGGCCGAAATCTGGAATGACCGGACCAGCCCGAGGCGGGCCACGTCGGCCGGCGCCATCGCGGTGATGTCCTGCCCCTTGTACAGAATCTGGCCCGCCGAGGGTGCCAGAAACTTAGTCAGGAGGTTGAAACATGTCGTCTTGCCGGCGCCGTTCGGCCCGATCAACGCATGAATGCTGCCGCGACGCACCTTGAGAGCAACGTCACGAACGGCGAAGAAACCCGCGAATTCCTTGGTCAATCCGTGGGTTTCGAGAATGAACTCATCGGCCAAACAAACTTCCCCCATCAGCCCAGCTGCGAAGTCCCCTCGCGCGTGGCCAATTTTTCCTATTCGGGCAGGCTCTCCCGGACGTCTTGGAAACCGTCCCGGACCTGCCGCCTCCGGGCCGGAATATGCCGTCAACGGCAGGGATTACGCAAGGCGGAAAGCTTGGCACCGGCCGGGCGTCCGTACCGGTTCCAAATCCGCCATTAGTCGAATGGCGCAAGTCCGCGACCCGGCGGCTTTCCCGCCGTACCGGCGCACCTGAAAGGCACCGTTAACGGTGTTTTGCTGCAATCAGGCCGTTTCATAGAATATTACCGCCCCGGGCGGATCATCACGCGATTTAGTCAGGCAGGGATCGCGGCCGTGGATTTCGCAAGCGCCGACCCATCGGTAGTCAAATCGATCAAGCAGCGCGATTTGCTGAACACCTGGCTGCGGCTTTTTGCCCGTGACCAAGCGGTGCCGCGCATGGACGAATATCAGCCGGAGCGGATCGAGGATGAACTTCCCGACCTGGTGTTCTTTACCGTCGATACCAACCAAGCGCCACCTCGCCTGACGATCGACAGCGACGGCACGCGGATGTCGAGCGCCTATGGCAATACCGGCAAGGGCCGCTATCTCGACGAATATCTCGGCGCAAGGCTCGCCCCGATTGTGGTGCCGGTCTATCACGAATGCATCGCTCGCCGTCTCCCCGCCTACACCATCGCCACCATCGATGACATCTACGGGCGAATCGTTGCCTATGAGCGGCTGCTGCTGCCGTTCTCCGACGCCGGCAATGTCACCCACATCATCGCATCGCTGAAGACCATCAGCGAGGATGGCGGTTTCGAGATCAGGAATCTGATGCGCGGAAACGACAAGCTGCCGGTGCCGAAGCTTCGCACCATCATCGACCGCGCTCTCTTTCATCGCGCGCCAGGCCGCATTCCGTCCGGCGACATATTGGAATTCGGCTAGTCCGATGAAATTCGAAAGTGCCGATCCCTCGGTGGTGAGGTCGATCAAGCAGCGCGAGTTCCTCAACGCGTGGCTGCGCGCGGCGGCCAAGCACCGGCCGCTTCCCATCGTTGATGAATTCCAGCCCAACCGTGTCGGCGAAGAACTGGCCGACATGATGGGGTATGACGTGATCGGCGAAGGCGACAGCGCGCGCTTCCTGATTACCCAGGCGGGCGCGCGGCTAAGCGCGACTTATGGCACCGACCATCTCAAGCCGGCTGAGCGGACCAACCGCTATCTCGAGGACGCGCTCGGGCCGGAACGATATGCCCATGTGATTGCCCTGTACCGGACGTGCCTCAAGCACAAGCGGCCGACCTATTCGATTTCAACGGTGCAGGACGCCGACAACAAGGACGTCTCCTACGAGCGGCTGCTGCTTCCGTTTGGTTGCGGCGATGCGGTCGAACAGATCGTCGGCTCCTACAAGAGCATCAGCATCGAGGGCGGCTTCAAGATCAACAATCTGATGGGTCTGCGGCCCAAAGCCGTTCCCGTGATTTTGGTCCGGGCGATCATCGACCGCGATTTCGTGCCTCGTCAGCCGAGCCAGCATCTGTCCGACGAAGTGGTCGAACTCGACTAGGTTTCTCAAACCTGGGCCTTGCGCTTGCCCTTCGACGCCACCTCCTTGACGTAAATATCCGGCTTGAACCCGACCAGCAACTTGCCGCCGAGATCGAGCACGGGGCGCTTGATCATCGATGGCTGTGCCAACATCAACGCCAGCGCCTTGCGCTCGTTCAGGCCTTCGCGGTCGCTATCCGGCAGTTTGCGAAACGTGGTGCCGGCGCGATTGAGCAGGGTCTCCCAACCGAGCTCGTCGGACCATTGCTTGAGCTTGTCCTTGGCGATGCCCGCTGTCTTGTAATCGTGAAAGTCATAGGCCACGCCGTGGTCATCGAGCCAGATGCGGGCCTTCTTCATGGTGTCGCAATTCTTGATGCCGTGGATCGTGATGGGCATTTCAATGCATTTCCGGAGTTGGCGTTGTTCGCTCAGGCAGGACCGTCCGTCGGTTTTTATACAATGCAGATCGGCGAATCCATCATAGACTGACGCTTCATCCGCAGGTGAGGCCGCCGCCATGGAATTCACCCTTCTGTTGTTTCTGGCCGCGACCATCGTGATGCTGGCCGCCTGGCGCAGTTCGCGGGTACTGGCGCTGGGCCTGTATGCGGCCGTCATGGTCGCCTGCGTCGCGACCTATCTGCACCACGCGACCGATACGCTGAAATTGTCGTTCTGAGCCGCGCATGACCCAGACCCGCGCCATCACCCTGAATGCCCTCAGCCTCTACGCCGTGGCGCTGGTGCTGGCGGCGGCGTTTGCGGCGCAACTCCTGCTGCACGAACTGCCCTGCCCGCTGTGCCTGCTGCAGCGCATCCTGTTCGCGATGCTGGCCATCGGGCCTATTTTGAACATCCGCTTCGGCCCGCGCCCGAGCCATTATGCGCTATCGTTACTGACCGCGGTCGCCGGTGCGGTCGCCTCGACGCGGCAGGTGCTGCTGCACATCATGCCCGGCGACGCCGGCTATGGTTCGGCGCTGCTCGGCTATCACTATTACACCTGGGCCCTGATCGGCTTTATCGCCGCCATCGTCCTGCTCGCTGCGGTACTGTTGTTCGACCGCCAATTTGAAGACGACGGCGCCGCGTTGCCGCCGACCGGCGGCCTGTTCGCGCAGGCCGCCGTCTGGCTCGTGATCGGATTGACTTCGCTCAACGTGATCTCGACGCTGCTCGAATGCGGCTTCGGCGCCTGCGCCGACAATCCGGTCGTCTACGAACTCCTCAAGCGTTTCTAGGGCCGCTTCGGAATGTTGAGGCCACGCTCCACGGCAGGCCGCGCCAGGCCGCGTTCCAGCCACGCCGGAACATGCTTCAGCGTATCGAACGCCACGAGTTCGCGCGCGCCATAGAAGCCGATCAGGTTGCGCACCCAGCCGAGCATCGAAATGTCGGCGATGGTGTATTCATCGTCCATCACCCATTGGCGGCCGTCGAGATGCGTCTCCAATACGCCGAGCAGGCGCTTTGACTCCGCGACATAGCGCTCCAGCGGCCGCTTGTCGGGAAAGTCCTTGCCGGCGAATTTATGGAAGAAGCCGACCTGACCGAACATCGGCCCGATCCCGCCCATCTGGAAGTGCACCCATTGAATGGCTTGCCAGCGGCGCGCGGCGTCGGACGGCAGCAGCTTGCCGGTCTTCTCGGCGAGGTATTGCAGGATCGCGCCTGACTCGAACAGGCCGAGCGGCTTGCCGCCGGGCCCATCGGGATCGAGGATCGCCGGGATCTTGCCGTTCGGATTCAGCGAGAGGAATTCCGGCGTCTTCTGGTCGTCCTTGTTGAAGTCGACCAGATGCACTTCGTAAGGGAGCCCGATCTCTTCCAGCATGATCGAGACCTTGACGCCGTTCGGCGTCGGCAGCGAATAGAGCTGAAGGCGGTCAGGATGTTTGGCGGGCCAGCGTTGGGTGATGGGAAAGGCGGAAAGTTCGGACATTGAACTTGCTCTTTTCGTTGTTGTTGTCACCGCTGGATGACTTTGTCATCCAGCCCCAGTTATTTGTTTGAGCATGATCTTTTCGGAAAACCGGTACCCACTTTTCCGTATCATGCTCTAATGTACGAACCTTGCCACGCATAACAAGGGTCGGCGCCGCCAATGAGTGATCATCCAATGGCTGAAAAGCTCGGCTTGACCGACGCCGAGCTTGCTGACCATCCGACCATGTTCGCGGCCGACGCCCTCAAAGGCCAGGTCGTGCTGGTGTCCGGCGGCGCCGGCGGCATCGGACGCGCGATCGCGTGGCTGTTTGCCCGGTTGGGCGCGCATGTCGCCGTCGTCGGGCGCGATCAGGGCAAGCTCGATGCGTTGGTGGCCGAAGTCAGCGGCCGCGGCCTGAAAGCATCGGCCCACACCACCGACATCCGAGAACCCGACGCGGTCAACGCGCTGTTCGATACGGTATGGGCAACGCAGGGTCGGCTCGACATTCTCGTCAACAGCGCCGGCGGGCAATTTCCGCAAGCCGCGATCGATTTTTCCGTGAAGGGCTGGAACACCGTCATCAACACCAATCTGAATGGCACCTGGTACATGATGCAGGCGGCGGCGCAGCGTTGGCGCGACCGCAAGCATCCCGGCAGCATCGTCAACATCGTGGTGGTGACCACGCATGGCCTCTACGGCATCGCGCATTCGGTCGCGGCGCGATCCGGCGTGATCGGGCTGTCGCGCGCGGTCGCGGTCGAATGGGCGCCCTTGAACATCCGCGTCAATTGCGTGGCGCCCGGCGCGATCGAGACTGAGGGCTGGAATGTCTACACGCCGGAAGCCCGCGCGGCCTATCCGCGCTCGAACCCGATGATGCGCGCCGGCTCGCCCTGGGACATCGCGGAAGCCAGCGTCTACCTCGTCGGTCCGTCTGCAAAATTCGTCACCGGCGAAACGCTGACGGTGGATGGCGGCGGCCAGCTCTGGGGCGAGACCTGGACCACCGGCAAGCCCGCGTATTTTGGCGGTTGACGCGACCGTTCAATTGACGATGTCCGTCAAGCGAGTTTTCCCCGCAAGCTGTCCGCCAGCGCGGAAAGCACATCGGCCAATTGTCGCGCGGTTTCCGGTGCAGGCAGGGGCATTTTGAGATTTCGCACGCCGGTGGTTGGATCATGCGCGATCCATGGATGCTGCGTGTCGCCTGGATTGCCCGCCGCCGTCAACGCAGCAATGAACTGTGAACCAATCTGCGCCAGCGCCTGCCAGGGATCGGCACGCGTCCCGGACAATGGCGTTGCGGACCCATTGCTACGGCCCGCTATCATCTCGCCCGTGCCATCATTCGGGTCGGCCTTTGCACCCTCCACGGCCCTCGCATCATCGGCGGTGGCGGTGCCTCCTACTTCCTCCGCCGCTGTTACAGCCCCGCCCTCGCCCATCCTTCCAGTGACGCTTTCCACCTCCTTCATGAAGCGGTTGAGCCGCGAACCGCCGAGCGAAATCTCACCGTTGCCGCCGTCGAGAATTCCCGCCGACAAGGAACGCTTGAACGCAAGCACCGAAAGCATGCCTTCCTCGATGGTTCCCTTTGCCACGAAATTGATCACCCGCACCGGCCGTGTCTGGCCCATGCGATGAATACGCGCAATGCGCTGTTCGAGCACCGCCGGATTCCACGGCAGGTCAATATTCACCAGGGTGGAAGCGTGCTGCAGATTCAGGCCGGTGCTGCCGGCATCGGTGGACAGAAATACGCGGCATTCAGGGTCATCGCGAAACCGCTCGACCAGCGCCGGCCGCTTGTCCGACGGAATGCCGCCGTGGAAGCTGACGTAACCGATGCCACATGCTTCAAGACGACGGATAACAATGTCGTGGGTACGCCTCCACTGCGAAAACACCACCGCCTTGGCTTCGGGCTCGGCGAACAAACCGTCGAACCGTGCCGCCAGTTCGTCGGCCTTGACGCCGTGGTCGGTTTCCTGGTCCAGCAGATAGGTGCTGTTGCAGGACATCCGCATGTTCTGCAGGGCGCACATCAGCCGCCGCTGGTCCTTGTCCGACAGGAATCGGGTCCTGCGCCAGCGCAAGACGATTTTCGCCACATGGTCGGCATTCTCCTGGTGGTAATCCATCTGCATCTCGGTCATCGGCACCAGCAGGGTCTGGTCGGTCCGGCTGGGCAGTTGCCGCAGCACCTCGGATTTGCGCCGGCGGATCATGACCGGCGCCAGCGTTTGGCCGATCGCCTTGAGCCCGGTATAGCCGGTGACGCGCCCGGCTTCGTCCTTGACCTGATGCTCATGCAACAGCTTCCAGGTCGGCCCCAGCCGGTGCTGATCGACGAACTGAACGATGGAAATCAGTTCCTCCAGCTTGTTTTCCAGGGGCGTCCCGGTCAGTACGATCGCATAGGAGCTATCGATGCGTTTCAGGGCGCGCGCCGCGATGGTGTTCCAGTTCTTCACCCGTTGGGCTTCATCGACTATGACGAGTTCGGGCGCCCAAGAGGCGATCAGGTCGAGATCGGGCTGCAACTTTTCGTAGTTCGTGATTTTGTAGAAGTCGTCCAGACCGTAATCTCGCTCCCGCTGGGCCCGGCCGCCGGTGATGACGCGCGCCGCATTTTTGCCCTGTCGCCCCGAGAAACGCGCGATCTCGCTTTGCCACTGGTACTTGAGCGAGGTCGGACAGACCACCAGCACTCTCGAAACGCCAAAATGACGCGCCAGTATCTCCGTAGCCGCAATCGCCTGGATCGTTTTGCCCAACCCCATATCGTCGGCGATCAGCGTCCGCCCGACCCGCGCCGCGAACAATGCGCCCTCGGCCTGATATGGATAGAGCGGCACCTTCAACAGCGACTGCAGGCCGGGATCATTGGCATCGCGTGGAAACAATTGCGCCAAGCGAGCGTTCCGCCGGTCCGCGTCTTGCCTTCCCGCCAGGAAATCGAGCGCGTCGTCATAGGCACGCACCTCATGGCCGGACTCCGCGGCGATGGCCATGAATTTCTCAATTTCGCTGAAGCGATCGTCCCGCAACGGTCCATCACGTTCAAGATCGAACAGGCCAGCGGCGGCCTTGCGGATCAAGGGTGGGCATTCAACGCCGGCGCGAAAGTGCACGCGCCGCGTACCTTCATTGCGCAGGTACAGTTCGGAAAACGCCGGCTGATAACCGCGGGTAAACGCCGTCTTTGCGCCGCGCTTTTTTTGCAATTTCGCGAGCGCAAATTCGAGGTGTTTGCAGGTTCCCAGTTCGCTGGTCGCATAATCTGGGCACGAACAAAAATTGCCGCCCGATCCCAAGCCTCGAATCGCCACCCGATAGCTGGATTTCGAAACGGGATTACTGACCCGAAACTCGGAGAAAAACGGTTCGCTACCCAGATTTTCAAGCCCAAACGCCTGTTCCCGGCCAAACTGACGGCGCAACCCGCGCTGCCAATCCACCGGCGAAACATTGACCGGAGCGTGAGTGCGAGAGAGCTTCGGTTCCCTGCCTGGCTTTGCGACGGACTTCGAGTTTCGGCGTTTGGATTTCATGATGGGACGGCCTGTTCAAAGTGGAGTTCGACCAAGTCAATTTTTCTTCCGCAGCACCGTCACATGCAGCCTGCGGCGGATTTCCATGCCTTGCTTCCGATACAGCGCGATCGCCGATTCGTTGCTGGTGAACACATGCAGGAACGGGATTTCGCCGCGCGCCACGATCCCGCGGGCGACGGCGCCGAGCAGCGCCTGCGCGTAACCGCGGCCGCGGTGCGACGGGTGCACGCAGACCGCGGTCATCTCGGTGTAATTGCCGGGCTTCATGCGCTCGCCGGTCATCGCGACCAACTGTCCGTCGACCTTGATGCCGAGGAACATTCCCAGTTCATGCGTCCGCGT
>JACDAG010000485.1 GCA_013695565.1 Bradyrhizobium sp. | reverse complement strand
GTGCCAGCCATAATGCCCGTGATGATGGCCGTGATGGTGATGACCATGGTGATGATGGCCGCGGCGATGCCCGACCTGGATGGCTTCGTTCTCCGGGGAGATCGAGGTCGGCGCCAAAGGCGCAGCGCTGCTGGCGGAGAGGCCCGCAGCGAGTACGACGGTCGCGGCGATCGTGGCGAGAACTGTTTTGCGGAAAGACATGGTAGCTCCTTGGATTCTGGCAGCAGGGAATCTGCTCCGATCGTCCGAAGCCTATGGTCGTCGTCATCGGCTGAACGTGAGCTGAAGCACGCGGGTGACAAATACTCATGAGAAATTTCTGAACAGATATTCAGATGCCGCATCACCAACACGTTCGACGTCGTCATCATCACCAACGAAACATCGGGCGCATGAATGCGATTGACGAATTCGAAAACCGATCCTGCCCTTCGACTCGCACAGGCATCATCGGACGGCCTCGCTACTCCGAGACTTCCGGCTAATCATTTGCGTGATCGGTTGCATTGAGGATTGTTCGGCCCGGTCAGGAACCAGGCACAGCCGCGCTGATTTGACCGGCTTGATTTTTGGTACAGTTGGGTGGGTTCGAACCACCGACCTCCTGCTCCACAAACAGGCGCTCTAACCAGCTGAGCTACAACTGCATCCTGCGCGAAGCCCCCTGATGACAGGGAATTGGCTCCGGCCATCCATAGCTACAGCAGGGATCATCGACCAAGTGTGAGTTGGCGCACACAGCGCGATGGGTCTCGCATGATGCGGTTGGCGACCTGCGAATTCCTTCGGCGGTCGCTTAGAGCGATACCAGCGTGTCCTTGAAGAACTCACCCTTCGGCAGTTGCTGGGTCGAGAACAGATCGGACTGGTGCTTGAGCTCCGTGACCAGCTTGCCGCGCGGCACTTCATGTTCTTCGTGGAACACCCCTTCCAGCGTCGACATCAGCGTCTTCAGGCGCGCCGGACCTGAACTGACGGATTTCTTCTTGAACAGATTCCAGAGCTTCTTGGGCGTTGCGTTCCAGCTGCCGTGATGGCCGACCTTGTAGAGATCGACGCTCTGAAGCAGGGCCTTGTATTTATCGTTGGTGCCGTCGAGCGCGAACAGCCAGTTCTCGAGCTGCGCATCGCCGGGAAACAGCAGCTTCTTGTAGCCGGCCTCGAACACCAGGATCACGCTGGTGTTGTTCATCGTCTTGTCGAGCATGGTGACGATCGAAAGCAGCTGCTCGGACTGCGCCACCCGGGCGTGATAGATCAACCAACGCGTCTCGACCGGATAATTCGGCCCGGAACTCGCGACATGGCGCGGAAACAACACCTTGCCCTTGGCTTTCGCTGGCCGGGAGGTGCCGGCGGCGCGCATCGCGCGCGCCTGAAAGCCCCAATATTCATCCGACGTCTTGGCGTAGGATTTGATCTTGGCGCTCTGGTCGACCGTGGGCGGCCCGAGAACGTGAACCTTCACCCCGGGCAGCAGCGTATCGAGACCCGACTTTGAGCCGGAGAATACGTAGACCGGGTCCTTCTGGCCCATGTCCATCAGGTTCTTGACCGCATCGAGATTCTTGACGTTGTCCTCGCCGATGAATGTCAGCCGTTCTCGCATGCCCTTCGGCAGCCGGCTGCGCTGCGCGGCTTCGACGACTTCGGCGGCAATCTCGTGAATATCCGACAGCGCCGTAATGTGCGCCTTTGCGCCCTTGCCGAACCGCTTGAACGCCGGACCGGTCGCCTTCTGCGCGAGATCGGGCTGCTCGGTCCAGGGCTGAACGACCACCTTCGGCTTCAGGCTGCGGATGACGTCACCCGACCCCTTGCCCTTGTTGCGCTGGAATCCCGAGACGTGATCCTGATGCCGGTGGGTGGCAACCACGGCAACCAGATCGGTGCCGACGGTCTCCTTGATGTTGTTGGCGATCTGCAGCATCAAATCCTTTGGCGCGCCTTTCGGCAGCGCTTTGGTGCCGAAGTCGATCAGCACGTGTTTTTTCTTGCCGCCGTCATAGTTGAAGCTGAGCAGGAAACAGTCGCCAAATCCGACCTGGTAGGTCCGGATATTCAGGCTTTTCGGAGCTGATGCTGGCATCCCGGTCACTCCGCTTTCGACATGCGCGTGCGATGCAAATGCGCGAAACGCAATCCGGCCCTCTGGTCGCCTTCGAGTTCGCCGCTTTCCCACAGGAACTTCAGCCGGGCCGTCTGGCGCTTTTCGTCTTCGATCAGGTTGGCGATCTTGTATTTCAGCTGGCCATATTCGTCGAAGATCAGCGCGCCGCCGCCATAGATGCGGACGCGCATGGTGGGCGGAAGATCCGGTGGCGGCTTGATCTTGAGCGCGGTCTTGAGCTCGCGCACCTGGAGCGTCATGATCTGCACGTATTCGGCGACCGTTTCCCGCAGCGTGAAACCGTCGGGCCCGATCCGGATGCTGGGCCGCACCGACTGGACCTCGACATAGCCGCGGTCGTCGATCTCGAGCGCCTCGCGGTTCTCCCAGATGAAGCGGAAGACTTCTTCCTTGTCGCGCAACATGGAATCGAAATGGGTCCGGCCATAGATGAGCTTTTGCCCGTCGAACCGCTTCCAGGTTCCGTCGACATCGGCGCCCGCGGCATGGCGAATGTCGAAATTCCTGAAATGTTTCAGCAGCGCACCGCGATAATCATATTTGGTGTCGTCGGGGACCACCTCGCGGTCGATGGTCAACAGCGCCGAGAGATAGTCCGCGAAGGTGATGTCGGTCGGCGGACAATAGTCGATGGCGCGGATCGCCATGGTCAGGAGGTGACCGGCAACGCGAGCGCCCTCGTCCACGACCAGGCTTCGGTCCTTCTTGCCGGGCGTGACGAAGCCGACCTTCTTGAGACGCGCCGTCCAGACCTCGAGGAACGCGTTCATCATCGCGGCGACCAGGAGTTCGCCGCGGTCATGTTCCTCGCTGAACTCGGGCATCGACATATACGGCCGGCCGGGCCGCAGATGGACCGAACGGCGCAGCGCGCTTTGACGTCCTTTCGACAGGCCCTGTCCCATCTCCTCGCCGAGTCCAAGCAGCACCGACTTCTTCAGGGCATCGAGCGTGAGGTGCGCCTGTGATATCACCCGGCTGCGCGGACTGCTGCGGTCTAGCAACTGGCCGATCAGATCAGGCAACGAAAACATCGACAGCAGCGCGATGACATCGGCAAAGCCTTCGTGGAAAGCGGCCTGATCGGGCGATGACGGTTCGAGATAGCGCGCGCGGATGCCGTCGAGTATCGCATGCGTGGTTTCGTGGGCGA
Source organism: Bradyrhizobium sp. (assembly GCA_013695565.1). Taxonomy (GTDB): domain Bacteria; phylum Pseudomonadota; class Alphaproteobacteria; order Rhizobiales; family Xanthobacteraceae; genus Bradyrhizobium. Next base: position 195 of record JACDAG010000485.1, on the reverse strand, counting down.
CGATATCGTGCGAGAGGCAGGTGTGGATCGGGCGGTTGGACGGGCCCATGAAATAACCGAAAAAGATCGCGCGATCCTCGCGGGAATAGAACGCGTTGGCATCGGCGAACGCATGCGGCGCGACGTGGATCTGATGCCCTGTGCTGCCCCAGGGCACGCGGCGTCCGAGCGCGAATTCGAACCGCGCCAGCGTCC
>JACDAG010000468.1 GCA_013695565.1 Bradyrhizobium sp. | reverse complement strand
CATCCACGCGATCCTTGCGCTCCTTGACTTCGACTTCGGTCGCGCCGCCGACGCGGATCACCGCGACGCCGCCGGCGAGCTTGGCCAGACGCTCCTGGAGCTTCTCACGGTCGTAGTCCGAGGTGGTTTCCTCGATCTGCGCCTTGATCTGCGCCACGCGCGCCTCGATGTCGGCCTTCTTGCCGGATCCGTTGACGATGGTGGTGTTTTCCTTGTCGATCATCACCTTCTTGGCGCGACCGAGCATGGCAATCGTGACGTTCTCCATCTTGATGCCGAGATCTTCCGAGATCGCCTGACCACCGGTCAGCACCGCGATGTCCTGCAGCATCGCCTTGCGGCGATCGCCGAAGCCCGGCGCCTTGACGGCGGCAACCTTGAGGCCGCCACGCAGACGGTTGACGACGAGGGTGGCGAGGGCTTCGCCTTCGACGTCTTCCGCGACGATGACCAGCGGCTTGCCGGTCTGCACCACGGCTTCGAGCAGCGGCAGCAGTTCGTTCAGGTTGGAGAGCTTCTTCTCGTTGATCAGGATGTAGGCGTCGTCGAATTCAACGCGCATCTTGTCGGCGTTGGTGACGAAGTAGGGTGAGATGTAGCCGCGGTCGAACTGCATGCCTTCGACGACGTCGAGTTCGGTCTCGAGCGACTTGGCTTCTTCAACCGTGATGACGCCCTCGTTGCCGACCTTCTTCATCGCGTCGGCGAGGAACTTGCCGATTTCGGCATCGCCGTTGGCGGAGATGGTGCCGACCTGGGCGATTTCCTCGTTCGAGGTGACCTTCTTGGAGTTCTTGACGAGGTCGGCGACCACGGCGTCCACTGCCAGGTCGATGCCGCGCTTCAGATCCATCGGGTTCATGCCGGCGGCAACGGCCTTGGCGCCTTCGCGGACGATCGCCGCGGCCAGAACGGTCGCGGTGGTGGTGCCGTCGCCGGCCGCATCAGCGGACTTGGAAGCGACTTCGCGCACCATCTGCGCGCCCATGTTCTCGAACTTGTCTTCGAGTTCGATTTCCTTGGCGACGGTGACGCCGTCCTTGGTGATGCGGGGAGCGCCGAACGACTTGTCGAGCACGACGTTGCGGCCCTTGGGGCCGAGCGTCACCTTGACGGCGTTGGCGAGGATCTCGACGCCGCGCAGCATGCGGTCGCGGGCATCAACGCCGAATTTGACTTCTTTAGCTGACATATTTGATTTCCCTGAGTTGAAGTTGGTGTCTCACCCGCTTCGAGAGGCGCCACGCAGGCGCTCCTCGGGGGTGAGCGATGCGGGGTTGGCTTAGGCAGCCTTCTTCTTGGCAGCCGGAACGTCGGTCAGGACGCCCATGATGTCGCTTTCCTTCATGATCAGCAGTTCCTGACCATCGAGCTTGACCTCGGTGCCCGACCACTTGCCGAACAGGACGCGGTCGCCGACCTTGAGGTCGATCGGGATCAGCTTGCCAGCTTCGTCGCGGCCACCCGGGCCCACGGCGGTGATTTCGCCCTGCGAGGGCTTTTCCTTGGCACTGTCCGGAATGATGATGCCGCCAGCAGTCTTCTCTTCGGCGTCGATGCGCTTGACCACGACGCGGTCGTGAAGCGGACGGAATTTCATGCAGTCCTCCTAAGTTTTTGCAACTGTTGTTGAATTCTGGAATTTTGGCAGTCCGGGCGGGCGAGTGCCAGCTCGGCTGCGGCTCATTTAGGCCAGTCTTGTGCGGGGGACAAGGGCTTCTAGCAGAATAATTGGCACTCAAATATGACGCCTGCCAATTTCATTCATCATGATTAATCGAGGTAAACGGGTCCCGGACCCGTATTAGCACCTGCGGTAAGCTGCTGCTAACGCATGAATTTTCAACGGATCATTAAACATTTAGGCTTGTGATGGGTTGGTTTCGTGCGTCACATTTCTCTCATGTGAGCGCATCTCCGCCGGGGTGGCTCGGTGCGGCCACCACGTGAAATGCGCTTCCACCAATGGAGGTTGGCATGGTCTCGCGGGTTGGGGTTGTTTCCGACGATTTCCGGAAGCAGGTGCTGGGTTATGGGCTGACGACGGCGCAAATTCTGTATCGGTTGCCGGATCATCCCTCGTTGCTACAGACCTACGTCTGGCAGAATTACGATTTGTTTCCGAAATTCCCAGCCCTGAAAGATTTCCTCTCCTTCTGGCAGGAAAAGCTCGATGGGCCGCTGTTCTCGGTCACGGTCGCGCATTCCAAATTGATCAAGCCGGCCGAGCTTCGCGCCGTGGATGGCGTGTTCAGGCTGCATTGAAGTGGATCTGTAGGGTCGGCAAAGCATAGCGCGCCCACCATTCCGGATAACGGTTGATCGATGGCGGGCACGGCGCAACAGCGCCTTTGTTTGCCCACGCTACGAATTTCATTTTGTGGTAGCCTCCTTCCATCGAACGATAAGGGGAGGCAAGAAAATGGCCAAGCAAAAGGCGACATCAAAAGCCGCAGCCAAGACCGCGGTGAAGAAAAAATGGACGGGCCTTGGCAGCGCCGCCAAATCCTCGGCGCGCAAGACCATCAAGTCCAAAGGCCGCGTAGCCGCAGCCAAACCCAAGGTGATAGCCAAGGCCGCGAAGAGCGTTTCCAAGGCAACCGCAAAGGCAACTACAAAGGCGCGGCCGAAGCAGCGCATCGCCATCAGCCATCACCGCGAAGAGGATTTCAAGGCCGACGGCCTGCGCACCTATGCGCAGTATCGCGATCTCGGCATTGCGGAGGCGTCCCATGGTCTGGCGCAGGCGCATGTGATCCGGCTGATCGGTCCGTGCAATCCGGCGGAAGTTTCGAAACTGCACTTCCACGACGTCGAATTCCAGATGGTCTATGTGCTCAAGGGCTGGGTGAAGACCTACCTGGAAGGGCAGGGCGAGACCATGATGAAGGAAGGCAGCGCCTGGACCCAGCCGCCGCGCATCAAGCATCTCATTATGGATTATTCCGACGACGTCGAATTGCTGGAAGTGATTTTGCCAGCGGAGTTCAAGACGGTGGAATTGGGGACGTAATAGTCACCCGCCGTCATTGCGAGCCAACGGGTCGCGCGAATGCGCGCCCGATGACAGGCTCCACGAAGCAATCCAGAGTCGTGGGAGGGATTCTGGATTGCTTCGTCGCTACGCTCCCGTGCGCAAACGCTTCGCGTTTGTCGCAGGCAATGACGGATGCGGTTTCGTCTCCGGCATCACAAACACGATCAGGCAAAGCCCGAGGCATCCGATCGCCGACAGGCCGAGGAAGGCCGTGCTGTGTCCGAAATGGTCGCTGACATAGCCCGCCAATATATTGTTGCATGAGGCGCCGATCCCCGTCGCGGTGCCCACCACGCCTTGCGCGAGGTTGAAATGGCCGCTGCCGAAGGCGATGTCGGCGACGATCAAGGGGATCAGGACGCCGAACACCGCGGCGGTGACGCCGTCGAAAAACTGTACGGCCACCAGCGCATAGGGATCGGTGACGGTTGCAAACAGCACGCCGCGAATGGCGAGTGCTGAAAAGCCGATCAGCAGCAAGGGCCTGCGGCCCCATTGTTGTGCCTTGCGGCCGACGGAAGGCGAGCTCAGCGCCACGATCGCCTGGGGCAGGATGATGCACGCCGCGATCAGCACCGGTGCCCACTGGCTCGAACGCGTCGTCACGATGCCCGCCATCAAAGGCAGCATCGCGGCATTGGCGAGCTGCAGCAGCAGCACGGCGCCTGCGAAGATCAGCAGCGGGCGCTGGCGCAGCAAATGCAGCACGCTGGTGGCTTCGGGATCCGGCTTGGCGCGGACGATGGCGCCATGGGCCTGTTCCGGATCGATTTCGCGATCCTTGATCCGGGCGAGCGCGATGATGGTGAAAATCACCAGCACGAAGGTGGCGAGAAACACCGAGCGGCTGGACAGGAAATAGCCGCAGGCCCCCATCAGCGCCGCGGCAAAGCCGTTGCCGAGCGAGGCGAACCGCGCATTGCGGCCAAACCGTTCGCCGATTGCGGCCGGTCCGACCAATCCAAGGCTGATCGCCGCGATCGCCGGGCCGAGCACGCAACTGGCCATTGCATGCAATGTCGCCGCTGCCGCGATGACGGGAAAGATCGGCCACGCCGCATAGGCCAGTGCTGCGACGCCGATCGCCGCGACCGCAAAACCGGCGACCAGCCGTTCTCTCCGGGCCGCATCGATGATGGCGCCGCCCGGCATCTGGCCGATCAATCCGACGATGCCGCCGATCGACAGCACCAGGCCGATCTCGACCTGGGTCCACTTCTGCGTCGTCAGATAGACCGCGACGAACGGGCCAAAACCGGTTTGCACGTCGGCGAGAAAGAAGATGAACCAGTCGAGGCCGCGCTGGCTTTGCGACGAGGGGTGGGGTTGGTCCGGTGTCGGCGGGGACGGGGACGTGTCGCGCACCTCGTCGTCCGCCGGCGCGCGCCGCGCCTCATCGGTGAAATCTGGCGGCTTTGGGTGCGGGCGCGCGATCAGTTGAATTCTCCTCCGCCGTCAGTGGTCGAATTGCAGCGGTTGCAGGCTGCCGGAGGCACCGAGCACCACGATCGGCGTGTCCTCCTTGTATTCGGGCGCCGCCTTGACCTGCTCCAATGTCAGTTCGAGCGTGATGCTCTCCTTCTTGTTGGTCACCTGTCCAAAATGAAGCGCGCCCCAGTCGACCACGATCTTGCGGCTGCCGACGCCGAGGAACCCGCCGAAATCGATCACGGCGGCGCGAACGGTTCCGGAGCGATCGACGATGACGTCGACGATCCGTCCCATGTTCTCGCCGGCCGAGCTGCGGACGTCGCGCCCGAGAATCCCGCGCGCATCGGCCGTGCCGATCACGGTGACGGAAGGCGGCGGCGCCGGTTCTTTCGGTGCATCCGTCGAGGCTTTCGCCGCCGGGCTCGGCACGGGAGCCGGGCCCTTGTCCGCCTCGTCGGCGATCGCCGGTGCGCCGGCTGATATCGCGCCCCACACCAGAAGCGCTGCCGTGATCTTTTGCCCTGAACGCATGCGATCTCCCGAAGGTTCTTCATTGTTGCGCGATAGCGGCCGAACCGGCCGCGGCCGGTCTGTCAGCATCTCGCGATACGAACGGCCTCAACGCGACAATACGATCGAGACCTGAATCCGGCCGCGCGTGCGCATCATCTCCAGCGATACGTCGTCGCCGTGACGGCGCAGGCGAAGATCGACGCTGGAATCGCCCAACCTGAGATCGCGCAGCACCACTTCGTTCAGGAATTCCGGCAGGCGCGGATTGCGCAGGCGGATTTCGCCGGCCTGCGCATCGAATTCGAGGCCGAGGCAGGCTTCCAGCAGCGTGAACGGTGTCGCACTTGCCCATGCCTGCGGCGAGCACGCCACGGGATAGAGCGTCGGGCCGAACCTTCGCTCGCGGCGGAAGCCGCAGAACAATTCGGGCAACCGCCTGAGATCCATGTAACTCGCCGCGCCGAACAATCCCCTGAACAGATGTTCGACGGAATGTTTCAGGCCGTAGCGCGCGAGGCCAAGCGCGATCAGCGCGTTGTCGTGCGGCCAGATCGAGCCATTGTGGTAGGACATCGGATTGTAGCGGGACTCGCCCAGTGCCACGGTGCGAATGCCCCAGCCGGTAAAGAAGCGCGGCCGCATCAGGTCGGCGGCGACCATGCGCGCGCGGTCCTCGCCGATGATGCCGGTGAAGAGCAGTTGTCCGGCATTGGATGTCCGTACCTTGCACGGCCGCTTGGCGCCGTCGAGCGCGAGCGCGTAGGTGCCCATGTCGGGACACCAGAACGCCGCCTCGAAGCGCGCGGCCAATCGGGTGGCTTCCTCATCGAGCCTGCGTGCCTGCTCGGCAAAGCCAAGCTGACGCGCGCAACGCGCCGCCAGCCGCTTGCCCGCGAAGACGTAACCCTGCACCTCGCACAAGGCGATGTGGCCTTCGGCCAACTGGCCGTCGGCATGAAAGATCGCGTCGAAGGAATCCTTCCAGCCTTGATTGGCGAGGCCCTGCTCGGAAGCGCGCTGATACTCGACAAAGCCGTCACGATCGGGATCGCCGGGGCCGTCGATCCAGGCCAGCGCCGCCTCGATCGCGGGCCACAGCCCGCGCAGCGTATCCTCGTCGCCGGTGCGCTCGAAGTAGAAACCGGCGAGCAACACGAACAGCGGCGTGGAATCGACGCTGCCGTAATACTGCGCGAACGGCACTTCGCGCAGCGCCGCCATTTCGCCGCCGCGCATCTCGTGCAGGATCTTGCCGGGTTCGGCATCGTTGAGGGCATCGACGGTATTTGCCTGAAACGCGGCCAGCCGCTTGAGCACGCCGCAGGCCACGCGCGGATCGATCCACAGCATCTGCAGCGCGGTGATCAGGCCGTCGCGGCCGAACGTGGTCGAATACCAGGGAATACCGGCGTATGGATAAGGGCCTTGCGGCGTTGCCGTCGTAAGAATAGCGAGGTCGGCCATCGAACGGCACATCACCTCGTTGAAGATTTCGTTTGACGTGGTAACCGTCGCCCTGCCGCGATTCGCATCGCGGTGCTCCTGGAACGCCGCACGCAAGCCCTTGCGAAACGGCAAGGGCCGGCATTCTTCGACGCCGCGATCGCACTGTACAGTCACGAAGATCGAACGGGCTTCGTTAGGTTGCAGCTCGAAAGTGTAAGACGCCGCGTTGTTTACGAGCCGCTCGGGCGCGGGTTCGAACAGAATCTTCGTCTGTCGCCGCTTGCCGTCGAGACCGTGATAGTTCAGCGCGACGTCGGTGCGACCGATAACCTCGCTTGCCGTTGTACCG
>JACDAG010000467.1 GCA_013695565.1 Bradyrhizobium sp. | reverse complement strand
CTCTAAGGCCGCCGGCGAAAAGGCCGTGCTGGCCGCGCTGCCTTCGGCGACGATCATGCGGCCGTCGCTGATGTTCGGCCCCGAGGACCAGTTCACCAACCGCTTTGCGGCGCTGGCGCGGATGTCGCCGGCGCTGCCGCTGATCGGCGGCGGCGCGACCCGGATGCAGCCGGCCTATGTCGGCGACGTCGCGACCGCGGTGGCCGATGCCGTCGATGGCAAGGCCAGGCCGGGCGCTGTTTACGAACTGGGCGGTCCGGAAGTGCTGACCATGCGCGAGATCATGGAAATCATTCTTGGCATCACCGAACGCAACCGCATGCTGGTTTCGCTGCCGTTCGGCCTCGCCAAGGTGCAGGCGCTGTTCCTGCAATTTGCGCCGGGCGCACTGAAGCTGACGCCGGATCAGGTCGCGATGTTACGCTCCGATAATGTGGTGTCGGATGCGGCCAAGGCCGCCGGGCTGACGCTGGAAGGGCTCGGTATCGCGCCCGATTCGATGGAAGCGATCGCTCCGCAATATCTCTGGCGCTTCCGCGCCGCCGGGCAATTCCAGAAGAAGACGGTTTAAAACCAAGTTGCCGTCGTCCCGGCCTTGAGCTCAGATGCGCAATTGCGCATCGGGGGACCCATACGCTGCGGCCCGTCGGTGAGAACGCTGGCGTTAGAGACCTTTCGCAACAATAAGCATCACGCGGTGGGTCCCGGCGTTCGCCGGGGCGACCCGAGAAACCTACCGTCCCAGCGCCAACGCGATCAGGCCGAGCGTGCCGACGATGACGCGCCACCACGCGAAGAACGTAAAGCCGTGCCGCGTGACGTAAGACAAAAATGTCTTCACCACGATCATCGCGGTGATGAACGAAACCACAAAGCCGATCGCGACGATGCCGATGTGATCGGTCGTCATCTCCGCTCGGTTCTTGTAGAAGTCGTAGCCGAACGCGCCGACCATGGTCGGGATCGCCAGGAAGAACGAGAACTCCGCCGCCGAGCGCTTGTCGGCGCCGAGCAACATCGCCGCCACGATGCTGGCGCCGGAGCGCGACACGCCGGGAATCATCGCCATGCACTGCGCGATGCCGATCCACAGATACATCAGCAGCGGAAACCGCGTGGCGTCGTCCTGATGCGGTTCGAGATCGAGCTGATCGACCCAGATCAGGATTGCGCCGCCGACGATCAGCGAAAAACACACCACCCACGGATTGAACAGAAGTTCCTTGATGTATTTGCCGCCAATCAGGCCGATCACCACCGCCGGTAAAAACGCCACCAGCACGCCGATGACGAAGCGGCGGTCGTCGGGATTGGAGAACATTCCGAGCGCCACCCGCCACAATTTGGCGAAATAGAGCACCACGATCGCGAGAATAGCGCCGAGCTGAATCAGCACGACAAAACTCTGCCAAAAAGCGCCGTCACCGAGCGCGAAGAAGCGTTGCGCCAGCAGCAAATGACCGGTCGAGGAAACCGGCAGGAATTCCGTGACACCCTCGATGATGCCGAGAATTACCGCCTTCACCGCATCTGACATCATGATCTGGTCCGTTCCGATCGAAATCAGCCAAAAAAAGCCGGGTTCTTCTCGCCTATTCGAACCCGTCTCGCAATCGCAAAAAAACGGCAAAACACAGTTGCCTCATGCGCCGGCTTGGCTAGTGTCCCCCGACAGCGCGGCAGATTGAGGGTTTCTTAAGCGCCGCGAACTAACTCCAAGGACTTCCAAGTCAAGGATTTCATGTACACGCTGCACCATCATCCGTTCTGCCCGCATTCGCGCTTCATTCGCCTGGCCCTCGGCGAACACGGGCTCGATCTGCGTTTGGTGGAAGAGCGGGCCTGGGAACGGCGCGAAGCCTTCCTCGCACTCAATCCCGCGGGAACCACGCCGATCCTGATCGCCGAGGGTTTTCCCGCGATCCCGGGCGTCGGCATCATCGCCGAATATCTCGATGAGGTGCATGGCGCCGGCGCCGACGAGCGGCGCTTGCTGCCGATCTCCATGAGCGAGCGCATCGAGGTGCGCCGGCTGATGGCATGGTTCAACGACAAGTTCTTCGAGGAGGCCTCCAATCCGCTGGTGACCGAGCGCATCTACAAGCGCTTCATGGCTGAGGAGAATGGCGGCGGCGCGCCAGCGGCCGACGTGATCCGCGCGGCCAAGGTCAATGTGCGCTATCATCTGGCCTATATCGGCTGGCTGGCGCAGACGCGGAATTTCCTCGCCGGCGACAAGCTGACCTACGCGGACCTCGCCGCCGCGGCGCATCTTTCGGCGATCGATTATCTGGGCGACGTGCCATGGAGCGAGGACGACGCGGCAAAGGCGTGGTACGCGCGGGTGAAATCCAGACCCTCGTTCCGTCCGCTGCTGAGCGAATGGCTGGCGGGCGTGCCGGCGTCGCAGACCTACGTGGACCTCGACTTCTGAACAAGGCCGTCAAGCTCTCCGGCGCGGACCTCAAGGCTGCGCTAGCGCATGAAGCCCGCGCGCTTGGCTTCGACAGCATCGGCGTCACCGATCCCGAAGCGATCGCGCTAGCCGGCAAGCATTTCCGCGAATTCCTCGAAGCCGGCGCCCATGGCGACATGGACTGGCTCGCCGCCAGCCCCGAACGCCGCACCGATCCGCGCGTGCTGTGGCCCGGCGTGCGCTCGGTGATCATGCTCGGCGTCAATTACGGACCCGAAGAAAATCCGCTGCAGATTCTGGAGAAGCGCACGCGCGGTGCGATCTCGGTCTATGCCCAGGGCGACGATTATCACGATTTGATCAAGAAGCGCCTGAAGGCGCTGGCGCGATGGCTGGTCGCAGCGTCCGGCGATGAAGTCAAAGTGTTCGTCGATACCGCCGCCGTAATGGAAAAGCCGCTGGCGCAGGCGGCTGGGCTCGGCTGGCAGGGCAAGCACACCAATCTGGTGTCGCGCGAGCTCGGCTCATGGCTGTTCCTCGGGGCGATCTACACCGCGTCCGCATTGCCGCGCGACGAGGCCGACGGCGATCATTGCGGCTCCTGCCGCGCCTGCCAGGACATCTGCCCGACCGCGGCATTCCCCGCGCCCTACAAGCTCGATGCGCGCCGCTGCATTTCCTATCTCACGATCGAGAACAAGGGCCCGATCCCGCACGAATTCCGCAAAGCGATCGGTAACCGCATCTACGGCTGCGACGATTGCCTCGCGGTATGTCCGTGGAACAAGTTCGCGCAAGCTGGGCGCGAGGCCAAACTGGCCGCACGTCCCGAATTGCGCGCGCCACACCTTTCCGAATTGGCCCGGCTCGACGACGGCGCGTTCCGCGCATTGTTTGCGAAATCGCCGGTCAAGCGCATCGGCCGCGACCGCTTCATCCGCAATGTCCTGATGGCGATCGGCAACTCCGGCGATGCATCACTGGCGCAAGAGGCCGAGCGATTGCTTGGCGACGAAAGCGCGCTGGTTCGGGGAGCTGCGGTCTGGGCGCTGTCGGAATTAATGGCGCCTGACGCCTTTAGCGCACTGGCGAAGCAAGCCGCCGCCAACGAGACCGATGCGACCGTTCGAGCGGAATGGATGGATTGCGCTTCGCGCCCTTGATTTTGTCGGGCGGTTTCCGTCATGTTCGCCGGCCATGAAAAATCAGCCCTTTTTCGCCAAGCGCGGCGACACCTTCATTCCCAATCCGGTCTCGAACGGTCCATGGGACCCGAACTCGATGCATGGTCGCGTCGTGGTCGGGCTGCTGGCCCATGTGATCGAGGAGCGGCACGGCTCCGACGAATTCGTGCCGGCACGGCTGACGGTCGACATGTTTCGACTGCCGGACATCCTGACGCCGGTAGAAGTCACCTCACGGCTGATCCGCGACGGCAAGCGCATCAAGGTGGTGGAAGCCGAGTTTTTCTCCGGCGGCACCAGCATGGCGCGCGCCTCATGCCAGTTGTTGCGCCGGACGGAAAATGCGCCCGGCAATGTCTGGTCGCCGTCGAACTGGGACGCGCCGTTGCCTGAGGCGATTCCGGCGCCGACCGACCCCAAGCTCGGCATGAACGGCAAATGGACGACGCGGCCGATCACCGGCCGCATGGGCTCGCTCGGTCCGCGGCGGCTGTGGATGAGCGAAGTCCGCGAGCTGGTCGCGGGCACACCGATGTCGCCCTTCGTCCATGTCGCAACGGGCGCTGATTTCGCCAGCCCGTTTGCCAATGCGGGCGATCATGGGCTCGGCTACATCAACAGCGACGTCACGCTGTATCTGCATCGCTTACCGGTGACGCGATGGATCGGTTTCGACGTGGTCAACCATCACGCCAGCGACGGCATCGCGATCGGCGAGTGCTGGCTCTATGACGAGAAGGGCCCGATCGGCACTTCGACGGTGGCCGCGCTGGCGCAGAAGAAGCCGATGACGAACGTGCCGCCGCCGTAAGGCGAGGCGCGCACAGCTCTAACCCCGTCATTGCGAGGAGCGATAGCGACGAAGCAATCCAGAGTCCCGCCCGCGACTCTGGATTGCTTCGCTTCGCTCGCAATGACGGCTAGGTCAAATGCCGCTTCATCTCCGGCCGTGCCTTCAGCGCTGCACCCTGTTTGGCGACGATCTTGGCGATCCGCTCCGGCGCAAAGTTCAAATCGACAAAGGCCGGCGCGGTGTTGGCGACTTCGTGATATTCGAGAATCCCGCCGTCGCGCAGCCGCAGGATCGAGACGCCCTCGAACATCGCCCGCGCGCCCTTGGCTTCCGGCAGCGTCGAGCGATAACTGAATGTGTAGCGCGCATAGAGCGTCTGGCCGTCGCTGACCGGTGAATGCATGTCCCAGCGAAAATCGGTGGCCGTGCGATAGAACCAGTCGTCGATCAACTCGGCAATTTTGGCGCGGCCTGCGAACGCGCCATAAAACGCGTCGTGATAGACGCCGTCTTCGGTGAACAGCTCGGCGAACGCCTTGCCGTTGTGCTGTTCGACATTGTCGCAGAACGCGCGCAGCAGATCCGATGTGTTCATGGCGTTGTTCTCCCGGCCATCGTTGTCATGCCCCGCGAAGGCGGGGCATCCAGTATTCCAGAGAGCGTGAGATAAATCGATATGCCACGGCGTACTGGATCGTCCGCTTTCGCGGACGATGACAACCGTAGTTGCGGAAGGAACTTACCCGATCTCCGCCACGGCGGCGATGATGCGCGCAATATCCTGCGGCCGCGACAGGCGGTGGTCGCCGTCCTGGATCATGGTCAGCACCACGTCCTCGGTCGGCAGCCGGTGCGCCAGCGCGAAGGCGTGCTGCCACGGCACGTCGGGGTCCTGCGCGCCCTGCAGGATGCGCACGGGGCAACCGACCTCGATGGCGCTGCCGAGCAGCAAATGGTTGCGGCCCTCCTCGATCAGCGCGCGCGTGATCGGATAGGGCGCGCCATACTCCGACGGCCGCATCCAGACGCCCTTGGTCCGGATCTCCTGCTGGATTTCGGGCGGAAAATTGTTCCACATCAAATGCTCGGTGAAGTCGGGCGCCGGCGCGATCAGCACCAGCCCGGCGAGCGAAGCGGGACTTGCCTCGCGCTTTGCAATCTCGCGCGCCAGCAGCAGCGCCATCCAGCCGCCCATCGACGAGCCGATCACGACCTGCGGGCCGCGACAAAACTGCTCGAACACCGCAACGCTCTCTTCCAGCCAGCGCCCGATAGTGCCGTCGATGAAGGCGCCGCCGGATTCGCCGTGGCCGGAATAGTCGAACCGGACACAGGCGCGGCCGCGCTCGGCGGCCCAGGCATCCAGCGCCAGCGCCTTGGTGCCCTTCATGTCGGAGTTGAAACCGCCCAGCCAGATCAGGCCGGGTCCGCCCCCAGCGCGCACCCGCACCGCGATTTTGCGCTGGCCGTCGCCGCTGCCCACCTCGATAAAGGCCGGTTCCTGATCGTTTGGCGCTGAATTGCTCATGGATTCGCTTCCCCTGCCCGCTGCTTTGTCGGCGAGCCCTGTTCTTGGGTCAATCGTCGGATTAATGTCGCCAGTCACGCACACCCAATATGACCCCTGTCCTTGCGGATCGTGCCGTTGGGCTATATTTGGCGGGCGTGACCAAAATGCCTCGCATTTGACGGTTTTCGAGCGCAGATAGCGAGTTCGCTTGCTCAGCGCCGCGTATTGCTTCAAAATATAGCCTTCCTTCACAGCATTGGAGAATTACCCATTCGCCGTCCCAACAGAGCCCCGCCCGCTGCAACCAAAGACGGGCCGCGCACCAATGATGAAATCCGCAACGCGCAGATCCAGCTGATCGATCAGACCGGGCTCAACCACGGCACGGTCGAAACCGTGCTGGCCGTCAAGATGGCCGTTGAAGCCGGCATGGACCTTGTCGAGATTTCGCCGAACAATAATCCTCCCGTTTGCAAAATCATGGACTACGGGAAGTTCAAATATTCCGCGCAGAAAAAAGCCGCCGAAGCCCGCAAGAAACAGAAAGTCGTCGAGATCAAGGAGATCAAGCTGCGGCCGATGATCGACGATCACGATTACGACGTGAAGATGCGCGCGATGCAGCGGTTCTTCGAGGAAGGCGACAAGGTCAAGATCACCTTGCGCTACCGCGGCCGCGAAATGGCGCATCAGGAGATCGGCACCAAGCTGCTGGACAAGGTCAAGGCCGATGTTGCCGAGTTCGCCAAGGTCGAGCAGGACGCGCGATTCGAAGGCCGCCAGGTCGTGATGGTACTGGCGCCGCGCTGATCACCGCGTCCATTTGATTGCAGAACACGCCCTCGGATTTGATCCGGGGGCGTTTTCAATTGGCGTCACGCGCTGACGTCGACATCCCTGCGTTCGCGGGACGAAATCATCGCGGCATCGATGCACGCAATGATGTGGCGCCCGTAGTCGCCGGTGACCGGCACATCCGTGTCGTGAGTGATCGCCGCCGCCATCGCCTGCCATTCCCTGACAACGGCGTTCTGCATCCACGCGGGATCGTGGGAGTTTGGCACGTCCCTCCACGCTCCGCCCTGTCCGATGACGACCCCGCGACCGAAGTCGATCCGGAGCGTGCCACGCTCGCAGACGAGGTCGATATCGAAGGTTCCGCCGCCGTCCCGGAAGCCGACGC
>JACDAG010000445.1 GCA_013695565.1 Bradyrhizobium sp. | reverse complement strand
GGTAAGCACCGGGTAAGCAAGAATCAGAAATCGGGGGAAATCAGGGGCAACCACCGCAGCCCTCAATCAGCCAGACTTTCAGCCTATAACCGGCAATTAGTAATTCCAAGCGCTTTCAGGTAAACAGAAGAAATAGCGGCACCGTAGCCCCTCAAAGGCTACGGTAGAAACGCGTTGGACCATGCCGACCCCTTGGCTCAATCAAGGGTAGCGGAACCGGGGCGGGAGTGCAAGAACATTACGGGAACAACTAGGGTGTCGGCGGGACTGACAGCATCCTTAAACCGCATACGTCGCTCGACGCTATTTTGTTGCGAAGTTGCAACGACGATCGCCCAATGTGCAAAGTAAAATGAATTGCATTAGAGGATTGGCAACTAATACAATACGTACTTACATGTACAACGCGATTCTACGAAGGAGGCACACATGCAGGATCAAAACCTTTCGAAGCTCATCGAGCTTGCAAAGGGTGTCCACATGAACGATGCCCAGCGCAACGAACAGCGCAACAGCTTCGTTTATGGTAACACCAAGATCGAAAATGGAAGCATTACGCGAGAGCTGGTCGAAGAAATCTCGCGCAGCGTTCCAATGCCTCGTTGAAACCGAAAGTGCCGGTAGATCACAATACCGAACTTGAAGTTAAAAATGGCTTCCATCAATTCGACCACACACTAGAACTCATACGATACCATCTGGAACCCGACAGGCCCTTTGCCCTGCGGGTTCCTTTAATATTGGAACTGCAGAATCAGGCGGTCAAAGGGATCGAATCCTCAGCAGGCCAAATTCGCAATTCTGTCGTGGGGATCAGCAAGAGCAAGCACACGCCACCGGCACCTTTTTTGGTTCAGGGGCTAATGACGGAGCTTTGCGAGTATATCAACGACAATTGGCACGAACAGACCGCATTCAAACTTTCAGCGTATGCGATGTGGCGCTTGAACTGGATTCATCCATTCACCGATGGAAATGGCCGCACGTCGCGCGCTCTATCATACGCTCTTCTTAATTTGAAACTTGGGTACGTGCTTCCAGGATCGCCGACCATTTTGCAGCAGATTGAAGAGGACAACAGTCACTATATCGAAGCGTTGGAGATGGCAGACGAGGCCGAGCGCCAACTCAAAATCGATGTGACCGAGATGGAGAAGATGATCCGCTCGATGTTGGCGAAACAGCTTCTATCTGTAATCGACGCTGCTGACAGCCGCAGTTAAATGAAAGAGGCCGCCATCTAAGGCGCCGTCTGAAGTATTACGGGCGGTGTTTATTACGATCGAGTGCAAGCGCGAAGAAAAAATTCCAACGCCAGATTTGCCTACGTCTACAATGCGCAATGCAGGTCATTGTTATCGCCAACATAACTACCGAGTCTGGCTTGGTCGGCTTGGACCCGACCTACTGCTACATTCGACATGGCGGGGGTAGCGCGTGCGGCGTAGCGCGGCCCTCACTAGAGGTTGATATTGCCCATCGGGCTAAGAAATCAAACTAGGCCACTTCTGATTTCAGAACCGGCCGCTGAGGCCGGAAACAGGCCAGTACCCTGATGCCCGTAGGAACGCTAAGCGAACGAGCTGCCCCACCCTCAATTCAACTTCCCCGCCGCGATCGCCGCCATGTTCGGCTGCGGCTGCTCCAGCATCTTCAACGCGGCATCGAGGCCGTTGCGCAAATTGAGGGCGGCATTTTGGGTGCATCGGAGGCGGCCGGAGGAAATGAATTTTACCTCGGTCGAACCATCGGCCCTCGGCACCAGGATGCGGGTGGCGAGTTCGAGCTCGATCGAGCCGTTCATGGTGCCGTAGGCGCCGACGATGTCGAAATACACCAATGGGGCTGCGGCGCCGGTGTCCTCATAGATGAGATCGCCTGGCTTGGCGGGTGGTTGGTCGGTCAAGGGACTCTCCCATATCGTGCTCAGGGGCAATTCGCTGATCACCCCATACTCTATTGGAGGCACAGGCCCTAGCGATCGATGGTGCTGTCTTATCCAGCGACAGTACGGCGGGCCGGGCCTAACCCGGTCCGCCGTCATTTTCGGTGGTGATTGCGCCGGTATCCGGCATCTCCCTTAGAAGATATTCAGGTGGGAGAAGTCGCCGGTCGAGTTCAGGCCGCGCAGTTCGATGCCTGTGTCGACCGTGCCGTTGTGATCGAGGTCGGCGAACAGGTATCCATCCGTGCCATTGGTATAGAATACGAACTGTACCTTGCCGCCGATATCCTGCTTGGCCTCCGCCAACGCCTCGTTGTAGTTCTGCTCGGCATTGCCTTGGCCATAGCCGGCGCCCAACGCCCATTCTTCATAGTTGGATGTGGAGCCCCTGGGCGACGAAGTCTGGAACAGTATCGAATCATCATTCGTATTGAAGTCGGTGATGACGTCGGCTTTGGCAAAGCTGACACCGCTATCGCCCTTGTAGAACTCGAACGTGTCGCGTCCGATACCGCCGGTCAACGTGTCCCAGCCCGTGCCGCCCGTGATCCAGTCGTTGCCTCGGCCGCCATAGATCTCGTCGTGCCCGCCGTTTCCAACAAGGGTATCTGCGCCGCCATAGCCGTAGATGACGTCGTCGCCGCCGCTGCCATGCAACGAATCGGCAACGCCATCGTCATAGCCGTAACGCGCCGCAAAACGATTATAAGTACCATAGATGCTGGTCATTTCACTTCTCCTGTTCTGAGTAAGCGGAAAACGGGAGCGTGTGTGTCCCCTCCGCGATGAGTCATCCCATCAAGAAAAGATGATGCCGTAACTTCGGCTTGTGTGATGTGATGGAGGTCACCGACAATCAGGTGAAGAAGATCTGGAATCGCTTGCGCGCCATCGGCTGTTGTCATCAACGAGGCGCGATCAGAAGGCGAGAGAAAGCGGAGGCCGTGAAGCTGCCAACATTCCACATCATGCGCTGGCCGCGCGGTTAAGCGCGGTGGCAATGACGACAACGCCGTTCGACTGCCAATAAAAAGGCCGCCTCACTTGGCGGCCTTTCTCATTTCTTCGCCTAGGATGCGTGCGATTAGCCGTTCGGCCGTATATGCGCCCATCAGCTCGCCTCGGCGAGCCGGCTCTTCCGCACCGCGAACGCCTCGTTCACCGTCTCCATGAAGCGGCTCAACCATTGCTCGGCGGTCTGCGCGCGCAATTCCGCCTCGGCGAGTTGTCGTTCAAGCTCCTCGGCCCGCGCCTCGCTTGCGGTCAGCTGGTTCACAAGGTTGGCAATCCGCTCGTGCGCTTCCTGCCGGTCAGTTCGCGCCTGCTGCATCAGCTCGAACGCTTTGGTCTGAATCCTGGAGGAGTTCTCTTCCATCGACTGCATGGTTTGAGCGGCGCCGCTGACCAGTTCCAGCGCCTGCAGATAGTCCGGCAACGCGGGCTCTATATCCGAAGCATGTGCTCCGCCCTGTTCGCGGTACGGGATGTGAAGCTTTTCGACAACCCTGCTGGCGCGTGGCGCGGTTGAGGGAACGACCAGTTCATGCAGTTGATGGACGCCTGCCGAACTCCTCACTCGCGCTTGGGCAATTCTGCTCTCTGGCATTGCGTCAGCTCCTCCTGTGATGTGTCTTCCGCCACACCAAAAATCGCCAATTTATGGTTAACAAATCGTTAAATTTGACAAATCTCCGGGGACAATCCGACGTCAAAAAGCCCGCCCCGCATCAAATGCGGAGCGGGCCCCTGACGCCTTTCAAAGGTTCATCTGCCTCAGAGCTGCATCTGCATCGCTGACGGATAGTAATGGAAGCCTTCGCTGGTCTTGGCGATGTGGCCATAGCCGGGCCAGGCGAAGTGATAGGACATCACGGGCGTCTTGTTGGCCGCGATGGTGTCGAGCAATTTCACCCGCGTGTCCGCCGCCTGCTTCGGATCGGTGTCATAGGAGAATTGCATCCGTGGCTTCTCCAGCAGCAGCACCGGATGGTGGGTGAGGTCGCCGAGGAAGGCGAAGGATTTCCCTTTCGAACTCACCATGAAAATGGTGTGGCCGACGGTGTGGCCGGGGGCCGCGATCGCGGTCACGCCGGGCAGGAATTCCTGGTTGTCCTTGATGAAGACGATGCGGTCGCGCACCGGCATCAGATTCTTGCGGGCGTGGACCACGAAATCCTTCCAGGGGTCGCCGAGGCCTTCATTGGTCCAGAACTCGAAGTCGCTCTGGGTGATGTAATATTGCGCGTTGGGGAATAGCGGCTTGTCGTCGGCGCCGACGATGCCGCCGATGTGATCGATATGGGCGTGCGACAGCACCACGGCGTCGATATCGCCCGGCTTGATGCCGGCTTCGGCGAGGCTCTTCTGCTGACGGCCGGTGGTTGGCCCGAACGCCTTCGAGGTGCCCATGCCGGTGTCGAACAGGATCAGCTTGTCGCCGGTGTTGACGACCGGCGAGTTCTGCTCGAGCACGACATTTTCCGGATCGAGGAAATTGTCGGCCAGCATCTTCTTCACTTCCTCATCGGGCACGCCGACGAAGGTGCCCTTGGGCGGCCCGAGCGGCAACTGGCCATCGGAAACCACGGTCACCTCGGCGTCACCGAGCACGAAGCGGTGCCAGTAAGGCGTCTGGGTGTTGAGCTTGGGCGCCTTGGCCAGCGCATTGCCGCCGAGCATGGTTGAGGCACCAAGGCCTGCGCCGAGCGCAAGCAGGGACCGTCGCGATACGTCCATCGTCATGGGTCTTCCTCCACTGTTTTTATAGAATTGGATTTGTCGCCCGGACAGATTCATCCGCAGTGACAAGCTGCTCCCGCCGCCGAAAATTGGCAAGTGGGATCAGGCGGCCAGTGGATGTGCAGGCGCACAACCGTGCGAAGAAAATTACTCTGAAGACTATTTTTGGGCCCGCTTCGCCTCAATGGCGTCCCAAACCTTTGCAGCGACGTCGGGGCCGTTGAGCCGGGCGATGGCGCGGATGCCGGTGGGCGAGGTCACGTTGATCTCGGTGAGGTTGCCGTCGATCACGTCGATGCCGACGAACAGCAATCCGCGCTCGCGCAGATGCGGGCCCAGCGTGGCGCAGATCTCGCGTTCGCGGGGGGACAGATCGGTGGCCTGGGCAGCACCGCCGCGCACCATGTTGGAGCGCAGATCGTCGGCGGCCGGCACGCGGTTGACGGCGCCGGCGAATTCGCCGTCGACCAGGATGATGCGCTTGTCGCCGTGTTTGACCTCGGGCAGGAAGCGCTGGATCACCCATGGTTCCCTGAAGGTAACTGAGAACATGTCGTATAATGAGCCGAAATTCATGTCCTGCGGCATGACGCGAAACACCGCCGCGCCGCCATGGCCGTGCAACGGTTTCATGACCACGGCGCCATGCTCGGCGCGGAACGAATTGATTTCGTCGAGGTCGCGCGAGATCAGCGTCGGCGGCATCAGCTGCGGAAAGCTCAGCACGAACAGTTTTTCCGGCGCGTTGCGCACGGAGGCGGGGTCGTTGACGACCAGCGTCTTCGGGTGGATCCGCTCCAGCAGATGCGTCGAGGTGATGTAGGCAATATCGAACGGCGGTTCCTGTCGCAACAGGATGACGTCGAAGGCTTCCATCGTCTGGCGCTTGGGCTCACCGAGGGTGAAATGATTGCCGGCCTCGTCGCGCACCGTCACCGCCTGCACCGGCGCCACCAGCTCCTCGCCGCGCAGCGAGAGCTTGTCCGGGGTGTAGTAGCAGAGCACGTGGCCGCGCTTCTGCGCTTCCAGCAACAGCGCAAAGGTCGAATCGCCGCGGATGTTGATACGCGCGATGGGATCCATCTGGACGGCGACATTTAGTTTCATGCGGTGGGTCCGGGTCTTGAGGAGGGTTCTTTTCAAACGCTGGCGTCGAATGCCGCTAACAGATGGCGTGGCAAACGCCTGGGCGCAATCAGGATGGCGTCGAATCGCAGCTCAAATTCGGCATGCTCGGGATGCGCCATCAGCCAGGCCTGCGCCGCGTCGATGATGCGTGCCTGCTGGCGCGGCGTCACTGCATAGGCGGCGTCGTCAAGGCGGGCCCTCGCCTTGACCTCGATGAAGGCGATCAGATCGCGCTTTTTGGCGACGATATCGATCTCGCCATAGGGGGTTTTGAAGCGCTTGGCGAGAATGCGGTAGCCCTTGGCCATCAGGAAGGCGGCGCCGCGGGTCTCGGCCGAGAGCCCGGTCCGGAATGCGGCGACCCGTTCGGGCGCGGCAAGCTTGGCATCGGGCGGGTTGGCGCCGTCAGTCTTCGCCATCGTCCGCTCCAGACTTGATTTCTTTGGCAAGCTCGAGCGCACGGGCATAGAC
>JACDAG010000442.1 GCA_013695565.1 Bradyrhizobium sp. | reverse complement strand
CGGTACACGATCCCGCCGCGGCCGTGGAATACGCCGAACGCCTTGTCGCTTTGCGTGAACAACTGGCCGACCGCCTCGAGATCGTGATGCGCGTCTATTTCGAGAAGCCGCGCACCACCGTCGGCTGGAAGGGATTGATCAACGATCCCGGCCTCGACGGCAGCTTCGACATTAACCGGGGCCTGCGCCTCGCCCGCAGCGTGCTGTCGGCGGTGAACAATCTTGGCCTGCCGGCGGGCACTGAATTCCTCGACATGACGACGCCGCAATACATCGCCGACCTCGTGGCGTGGGCGGCGATCGGTGCGCGAACCACCGAAAGCCAGATCCATCGCGAGCTCGCCTCCGGGCTTTCGTGCGCGGTCGGCTTCAAAAATGGCACCGACGGCAATGTGCGTATCGCGGCCGAGGCGGTGAAGTCGGCGTCGCACCCCCACCATTTCATGGCGGTCACCAAGGGTGGACGGTCGGCGATCGCGGCAACGACCGGCAATGACGACTGCCACATCATCCTGCGTGGCGGCAGCAAGCCGAACTATGACGCTGATAGCGTCGATGCCGCTGCGGCCGAACTCACCCGCTCCGGCGTGGCGCCACAGCTCATGATCGACACCAGCCACGCCAACAGCTTGAAGAAGCCCGAGAACCAGCCGCTGGTCGCAGCCGATATCGCCCGGCAGATCTCCGGCGGCGAAACGCGCATCACCGGCGTGATGATGGAGAGCAATCTGGTCGCTGGCCGGCAGGATGTCGTGCCCGGCAAGCCGCTCGTCTACGGCCAGAGCATCACCGACGGCTGCATCGACTGGGAAATCACCGTGCAGGTGCTGAACGTCCTGGCCGACGCGGTTGCGGCAAGGCGTGAAGTGTCGCGCCGGCATTTCACCGAACGGTCCGCGTAGGAAGTCACGTTCGAACAAACGTTACGGCCAGAGTCTGCTCAAATGAAGCAGATTCTGGCCGGTCAAGCCGATGTACCCCGGCGCGCGCCGCCGCTCAGCAGCCGCGGCAGATGCTCTTGATCTTCTTGTCGAGGAGAGCGTTTTCCTTGCTCAAGGGATCGTTCGGATCGTTGAGGTTCTTCTCATTGGGAACGTCGCCGGCGCGCGGCTGGCGATGACCGACCGGCGCCTGGACCTGCGGCCTGTCTTTCGGCACCGTCGAGCCCTGCGCGAACACCTCCGGGCAACCGGAGAGAACCACGAGCGCCGCTGACAGGATTATCTTTCGCATTTTGGTTCTCCCGCGTTCTTGTTTCTATCTACCGTGCCGGAACGTCGATCGTCCCGCAATTGCGGCGCCCCTGGCCGGCGCAATCCTGCACCTTTCTGACATCGGCCATCGTGCCAAGCAACCAAATACCGGCGGCTACCAGTACCGCAAAGAAGCCGAGCATGACCGCGTTTTCGATCGCCCGGTTGCCCTCGTCCTCCGGCGGCTTCTGTCCTCCCTCGTTTCCCTCCGTCATCGCTGGGGTCACGGCAATGGCGGATAGAGATGAACGTCACCGCAATAATCGACAATACGATAACGCGCCTCCGAAGATAGTTCACCTTCCCCGGAATTCGGATGCGACAAATAATGCGGGCCGATCGGTGCCTTGCCGTGTCCGCCGGGAATGTCGAGCACATATTCCGGCTGGCACAGGCCGGAAACGCGTCCGCGCAAGCCGCGCATCAATGCCTGCCCCTGCTCGATGGTCGTGCGCAGATGCGCCGTGCCCGGCGCCAGATCGCCATGGTGCAGGTAATAGGGCTTGATCCGGCATTCGACGAAGGCCCGCATCAAGGCTTCCAGCGTCGCGGCATCGTCATTGACGCCACGCAGCAGCACCGACTGGCTGACCAGGGGAATGCCGGCATCAACCAGCCGGGCGCAGGCGGCGCGCGCCTGCACCGTCAGCTCGCGCGGATGGTTGGCGTGAACTGCGACCCAGGTCGTGGCACCCTCGACCTTCAACACTGCGACCATCTCGGCGCTGATGCGCGCCGGGGCTGCGACCGGCACGCGGGTATGGAGGCGGATGATCCTGACGTGATCGATGGCGGCAAGATCAGCCATGATTTCGGCCAGCCGCCGCGGCGACAGCATCAGCGGATCGCCGCCGGTCAGGATAACCTCCCAGATCCCGGGGGTCTGGCGGATATAATCAAGCGCGTCACGATAGGCGGTGTCCGACAGCGCGGTCGCTTTGCCCGGTCCCACCATCTCGCGGCGAAAACAAAAGCGGCAATACACCGCGCAGACATGGACCAGCTTGAACAGCACGCGATCCGGATAACGATGCACGATGCCGGCGACCGGTGAATGCGCGTCATCGCCGATCGGGTCGGCGCGCTCGCCGGCCTCCTGCACCAGCTCAAGCACGTCCGGGATGAACTGCCGCGCAATCGGATCGTTGGGATCCTCGCTATCGATCAGCGCGGCGATATCGGGCGTCACCGCAATCGCATATCGCGCGGCGACCCGCTCGAGATCGGCCAGGTCAGCTGCCGAGGCCAAGCCGCGGTCGACCAACTCGGCCGGTTGCCGCAACGTTGCCGCCCATTTCGGATCGATCCTGTTCATGCTTCTCCCGCCGGTGGTGTCCATACCACCTGATCGACGCGTAGTGCACCACTTGCCAGCATCACCAGCCGGTCAAAGCCGAGCGCGACGCCGCTGGCTTCCGGCATCACGGCGACCGCCTGCAGAAAATCCTCATCGAGCGGATAGCGCTCGCCGTAGCGCCGCGCCTTTTCGTCCATCGCCAGCGTGAAGCGCTGCCGCTGTTCGGCCGCATCGGTCAATTCGCCAAACCCGTTCGCCAGCTCGACGCCGCAGGCATAGATCTCGAACCGCTCGGCCACCCGCGGATCGGACGCCTTTGCCCGCGCCAGGGCTGCTTCCGGCACCGGATATTCGAACAATACCGTCAAGCGCCCCTGCCCCAGATTTGGTTCGATATGCTCGACCAGGACCTTGCTGAAGATATCGGACCATGTGTCGTCGTCCGCAATCCGCACCCGCGATTTTGCCGCCTCGGCGAGCGCCGTGCGATCCCCTTCGCCATCGGCAACCGTCGCCAGCAGATCGATCCCGGCAAATCGCTCGAACGCCACAGCGACCGTCAGCAATTCCGGCTCGGCGAAGGGGTCGGCGATGCGGCCGCGAAACGCAAATTGCCCGATACCGGTCGCCTGCGCCGCATGTGCGATCACGACAATGGTATCGGCCATGACAGCGTCATACGCCGCGTTGGCACGGTACCACTCCAGCATCGTGAACTCCGGCAGATGCAGATCGCCGCGCTCGCGGTCACGGAACACGCGCGCGAATTCGAATATCTTCGCTTCGCCGGCGGCGAGCAGTTTCTTGGCCGCGAACTCCGGCGAAGTTCGCAAATAGCGCGTCGCGTGCGTGCCGTCGCCACGGGTCAGTTCGGTACGAGGGGCGTGCAGATGGGTCTCATTGCCGGGTGAAACCTGCAGGATGCCGGTCTCGGCTTCGGCAAAGCCCTGCTCGTCGAACCAGGTCCGCAACGCCCGCGTAATCGCCGCCCGCGCCATCAGGAACGGCTTTCGATCGGCATGCCGCCCCGGCGACCACCATGGCGACGGCTGGTCGATCCCGGCCATCAGCAATCCCGCCCGCGCGACGGCAAGGCGTCAAACGAGCCGATTAATACGTTCAGGATATCGCCATATATCATTGACAATATTTAGCTTTCTTCGTGCTTACGTGGCAAATCGGGGAAGGCCATGGATGCCCCGCGTCCAGTCCGTCTGTCATGTCGAAAGACGCTCGTCTTGTCCATTCGCGCGATCGCCTTGGCTCTCTGAATACCCCTGAACCTCGCGGTCATTGGCGCGTCCAATGAGCAGCAAAATGGAACGGAATGCGCGCATGTCTGGCGGTTGGCTGCGACGAACAGGGTTTCTGCTGTCGCTGTTGCTTGGCCCCGCCACGGCGATGCCTGCCCACGCGGCAGGCCCGGGACCCGAGTTCAAACTGCGGGCGGACGCGGACGACATTTTCATCTCTCCCGATCATCAAATTCGGGTCGAGCAATATGGTGCGGATAAGGGCGACAAAGGCTTCCTGTTCCAGTTCTGGACCTTCGACGAAAAGCGTCAGCACGCCTCGCTGCTCAATCCCGGCGAGACGACCGATCTGGCGGGTTACCCCGCAGGCTTTCGATTTAGCCCCGACAGCCAGTGGCTGGTGCGAATGCAGAAGACGGGAGCGGGTTTTCAGGACCTGTTTCTGTACCGGCGGAGCGGATTTGAATTTTCCTCTGCAACGAAAAAACCGCTGAGCGAGATGGCCTGGGATTACTTCTGGGCCTCGCCGGC